>CAVLCU010000112.1:0-8958 GCA_963661545.1 Lachnospiraceae bacterium
GTAGAGCATTCGGCTGTTAACCGAAGGGTTGTTGGTTCGAGCCCAACTCGGGGAGCTCAAAAAAAAATCCTGCAAACGTCATCGCTTGCAGGATTTTTTTCATTCTTTTTGCCCAGGTGGTGGTCTTGCCGGTTTACCGGCAGGCCACCTTTCCTGTCATCAGCTGTTCCAGTCCTCCGGACAGGTGTTTGGTGAAGAATTTTACGATAATTCCGGTCAGAAGAGCCGTGATCAGGGTTCCCTCCCTGCTTCCCACCAGACTGCCGTGGAAGAAGATCAGGGATAGAAGAACCGCAATGACCACGCAGGAGACATCGAAGCCTATCTTGATATTTCCAAAATTCTTACCGGTTTTGTCCGAAATTGCCTTTACCACCGCCTCTCCGGAATTCATGATCACATTGGCGATCACAGACAGGGCGATGCCCAAGCTCAATACCACCACCCCGCTGATCACCAGCAGGATGCGAATCGGATAAGAAGGAACCGGAATATGGGAAACGCACCACATTCCAAAGTCCGTAAAATATCCGAATAAGAAGGAGAGGGGGATCTGGAGGAGCTGGTAGATTTTGAAGTCCCGTCTGAGAAGAAGAATCTGAACCAGTATTAAGGTACAATTCCATAGAATCAGCCAATAGCCAAGACTCAGGGCAGTAAATTGGCAGCTCATGATATTGGCCACCGAGGAGATGGGGGATACTCCCAATTCCGCATGCTTGGTCAGGGCAACTCCCATAGCCGAGAAGAAGAGACTGATGATAAATAAAAGATACCGTTTTACTAATTCCTTTACATGCATTACCTTACTTCCTTTCTGTTCAACGCCTTTTATTGTAGGACTTTCGGAGGAAATTTGTCAATAGCCTTTCCCGCCAGCTGCTTTTTTTCTGAAAAGAGGGGTTGACAAGTCCCCTTCCGGAGAGTATTCTGAAGGCAAATAAATAGAAGAGTTCCGATAAGTGAGGCTACTACAGGGATACGGACTGCTGCCGCGAAGCGATGGAGACATCACGAGAAGGTTTGAACAGTCAGCGTCGAAACCAAGGCGCTGAATAATGCAGTTTCATCGCCCTGCAGAGTCAAAGCTCAGGCGGTGGCGAGAAATGAATATACAAAACCAATTTCATGCAGCCACCAGGCTGCATTTTTCATTGCGTAGAAAGCCCCGACAAGCAGCCAAAGGACAGGGAAGGAAAGGCAGGTGATATTGAATGGATCAACCCGGATCGAAACAGAGCAAAGATTCCAAGAGACGTCAGACACAGGAAAGTGAGGTAGAAGGCCATGAAGAGAGAATTTTTCCAAATGCTGGATCAGCAGAACTTTGCACCGGAGGCGATTTTTCAATATCTGGGGACCGACTCCCGGGGGCTGACCCAGGATCAGACAGAGGAATTTCAGGATATTTACGGGAAGAATGTCATTACTCACGGGAGGAAGAAGTCCATTTGGAAGCAGCTGGCCCAGGCTTTTATCAATCCCTTTACCCTGGTGCTGCTGGTCCTGGCCCTGGTGAGTGCCTTTACGGATATTATTTTCGCCGATCCGGGAACCGAGAATCCGGCCACGGTGATCATCATCTCCGTTCTGGTGCTTTTCTCAGGAGTCCTGCGCTTTGTCCAGGAAGCCCGTTCCGGCAATGCGGCTGCCAAGCTGAATGATATGATTCAGACCACCACCTGCGTGGAACGGCAGGGGGTAGGAAAAGAGGAGATTCCCCTGGATCAGCTGGTGGTGGGGGATATTGTCCACCTGTCTGCCGGGGATATGATTCCGGCGGATGTGAGAATCCTCTCCGCTAAGGACCTCTTCGTCGGCCAGTCTGCCCTGACGGGGGAGAGCGAGCCGGTGGAAAAGCTGGCAGCCTATCCATGCCAGCATAGCCTCCAGGAGGGAGAAGACAGAGAGCAGGACAGAGACCAGGCCAGGGAGGATGCCCAGCCCGGAACCGGCTTGGAAGGCCACAAAAGGACGGCAGACAATCCCCTCCTGGCTTTTCTGGGAACCAATGTCATCAGCGGAAGTGCCTCTGCCCTGGTGGTGGCGGTGGGGGATGATACCATGCTGGGTCAGATGGCCAGGGGGCTGACCGCCAAGCCGGTGCAAACCACCTTTGAGAAGGGGGTCAATGGGGTTTCCTGGATCTTGATCCGCTTTATGCTGGTCATGGTACCGGTGGTGCTCTTCGTCAATGGATTTACCAAGAAAGATTGGCTGGATGCGGCTCTCTTTGCCATTTCCGTGGCCGTGGGTCTGACTCCGGAGATGCTGCCTATGATTGTCACCACCTGCCTGGCCAAGGGAGCCATGGCCATGGCCAGGGAAAAGGTCATCATCAAGAATCTGAATTCCATTCAGAATCTGGGCTCTATCGATCTTCTGTGTACCGATAAGACGGGTACCCTGACCCAGGATAAGGTGGTGCTGGAATATCACCTGGATGTGAATGGACGGGAGGATCCGCGGGTGCTGCGCCATGCCTTCCTCAACAGCTACTATCAGACAGGGCTGAAGAATCTGATGGATATTGCCATTATCCAGCGCACCAGGGAACTGGGAACCGGAGGGGATCCGATGCTGGATCTGGAGCAGCGCTATCATAAGGTGGATGAGATTCCCTTTGATTTCGAGAGACGCCGCATGAGTGTGGTGGTGGCGGATCAGACGGGGAAGACCCAGATGATTACCAAGGGTGCGATTGAGGAAATGCTGCGGATATCCACCTACGTGGAATACCAGGGAAGGGTTACCGAGCTGACGGATTCCATGAGAAAACTGGTGCTGGACAAGGTAGACAGCCTGAATCAACAGGGCATGCGGGTCCTGGGGGTGGCGCAGAAGACCAATCCGGCTCCGGTGGGGGCCTTTTCCCGGGAGGATGAGGCGGATATGGTGCTGATCGGTTATCTGGCTTTCCTGGATCCCCCCAAGGAAACCACAGCCTCCGCCATTCGAGCCCTCCAAGCCTCCGGTCTGGGGGTCAAGATCCTGACGGGAGATAATGACAAGGTGACGGCCTGCATTTGCCGCCAGGTGGGGCTGCCGGTGGACAGAATCCTGTTTGGAAGCGATATCGCCCGGCTGGAGGGGGAGGAACTGAAAAAAGCCTGCCAGGACACCACGGTCTTTGCCAAACTCTCTCCGGAGGAAAAGGCCAAGGTGGTGACGGCCCTGCGGGATTGTGGCCACAGCGTGGGATACATGGGGGATGGCATCAATGATGCCGCAGCCATGAAGGCCTCCGATGTGGGAATCTCCGTGGATACGGCGGTGGATATTGCCCGGGAATCCGCGGATGTTATCCTGCTGGAGAAGGACCTGACGGTATTGGAAAAGGGGATTATAGAAGGCAGGAAGACTTATGCTAATCTGATGAAATATATTAAGATGACAGCTTCCTCTAACTTCGGCAATATGTTCTCCGTGCTGGCTGCCAGTGCCTTCCTGCCCTTCCTGCCCATGGCCTCCATTCAGCTGATCCTGCTGAATATGATCTATGATATTTCCTGCACGGCGGTGCCCTGGGACAATGTAGACCGGGATTTTCTGGCCAGACCCAGGAAATGGGAGGCTTCTACCATAGGAAAATTCATGGTTCGCTTAGGGCCGGTCAGCTCCATCTTTGACATCGCCACCTACCTGCTCATGTATTTCCTCATCTGCCCTATGGTATGCGGCGGGGCATATGCCAGACTGGATGGGGCGGGGCAGGATTTGTTTATCGCCCTTTTCCAGACCGGCTGGTTTGTGGAGTCCATGTGGAGCCAGACTCTGGTCATCCACCTGATCCGCACTCCCAAAATTCCCTTCCTGCAAAGTCACGCCTCCTGGCAGGTGACCCTCCTGACCTTCACCGGAATCGCCCTGCTGACTGCCCTGCCCTTTACCGGAGCGGCCCAGCCGCTGGGATTGAGCCCCCTGCCCCCGGTATATTTCGCCTGGCTGGCCCTGATCCTGGCAGCCTATATGATTCTGGTGACCCTGGCCAAGAAAAGCTACATCCGAACCTACAAAGAATTGCTGTAAGTGGAGACGGGAGTCTTGCCATTTGTCCTTTTTTCGGTTACACTACTTAGGTGTGAAGAAAGACAGGGGCGGGAACAAGCCATGAAGAAAAATATACTTTTGATAGCGGTCATCGCGGTATTGGTCCTGGTGCTGGTGAAGGGCACCAGGATTCAATCCGTAGAGGAATATTACCTGACGCATACCGAGGACATCGGCGAGGATGACGAGACGGTGACCATTAGCATTCGCTGTGACACCCTCCTGCAGGAGGAGAACTGGAAGAAGCTGGACAAGCAGCTGCGGGAGGAGAAATATGTGCCCTCCGATGGGATTATCCTGCCGGAGACCACCTGCGTCCTGCGCAAGGGGGACACGGCCTTTGATATCCTCAAGAGAATCTGCCGCTACAAGGAGATCCAGATGGATTACCAGGGGGCGGATTCCAATATCTATAGCACGGCCTTTATTAAGGGAATCAACTATCTCTATGAGTTCTCCTGCGGAGACCTGTCGGGCTGGATGTATAAGGTCAATGGAGAGTTTCCTAACCGGGGAGCCAGTTCCTACAAGCTGAAGAACGGCGATACCATCGACTGGGTCTACACCTGTGACCTGGGCAGAGATGTGGGAGACACCTATATGGCCGGAACCCGGCAGAAATCAAACCAGAAGTCCACCCAGGAAGACAGCAGGAGCAGCGAGACCCAGGAAGAGTCTCCGCAGGCTGAGAGCCTGGAAACAGAGAGCAGGTCCACCCAGACCGAGAGCACAGAGGCTGAGAATAAGAGCGAAAAGGCAGGGAAGGGTTCATGAACGGATTTGGCAGTTATCATCCCATCGTTTTATTTACCTATTATATATTGGCACTGTGCTTTTCTATGGTAAGTATGCACCCGGTGCTTATCCTGGCATCCCTGGCGGGGGGCTTCCTCCTCTTTGGAGCTCAGAACGGCTGGAAGAAGCTCTTGTCAGAACTGGGCTTTTTCTTCCTGCTCTTTGTATTGATGTCCATTGCTAATCCCCTCTTCATCCATAACGGGGAGACCATCCTCTTCTTTATGAATGATAATCCCATTACCCTGGAGGCCATCATTTACGGAGGCATGGCTTCCCTGATGGTGGTGGGGGTTTTGGTCTGGTGCCGCTGCTACGGCAGTATTCTGACCACAGATAAGTTCCTTTACCTCTTTGGCAAGCTGATCCCTAAGCTGGGCTTGATTCTGTCCATGGCTTTTCGTTTTATCCCCTTATTCAAGCAGCAGATCCGCAAGATCAGCCAGTCCCAGAAGACCATGGGACTCTATGCCAGTGACAGCATCACCGACAAGGTAGGAGGCGGGATCCGGGTCTTTGACAGCCTGGTGGCCTGGTCCATGGAGAATTCCATTGATACGGCGGACGCCATGAAGGCCAGGGGATATGGTCTGCCGGGACGGACGAATTTCACCCTATTTCGCTTTCACAAAAGGGATGGGATTCTGATGGGGCTTATGGGAGCTTTGTCGGTCTGTATCCTCATCTGCTTTGGCCGGGGAGATTATTCCTTCTATTATTATCCCTACGTAGCCCAGATTGGCAGGGATACCCGGTCGATCCTGTCTTACCTGCTGGTGGTTTTGTTTATGTGCATTCCCGGAATTCTGGAGCTTCGAGAGTGTATTACCTGGCGCCTTCAAAGGTCCAGAATAGCGATTCGCAAATAAGGGAAGGGGATTTCGGAAATGAGGAGACGTACGAGATGGAGTTATTGAGGGTTGAGAACCTAAGTTTTACTTATCCCAGGCAGGAAAAGGATACCAGTCGGATCCAGCCAGCCCTGGAGGAGGTGTCTTTTTCCATTCAGGAGGGAGAATTCATCGTGATGTGCGGGGAGTCAGGCTGTGGCAAGACGACTCTTCTGAAGCTTCTGAAGCGGGAATTGGCTCCCACCGGCCAGAAAAAGGGGAAGATATGGTTCCGGGGGATCCCCCAGGAGGAACTGACAGATCGGGAGGCAGCCTGCGAGATAGGCTACGTCCTGCAGAATCCGGAGAATCAGACGGTGACGGACAAGGTCTGGCATGAGTTGGCCTTTGGTCTGGAAAATATGGGGGTTCCTACCCCGGTGATCCGGCGGCGGGTAGCGGAAATGGCTTGTTTCTTCGGGATTGATGATTGGTTTCGCAAGAAGACCACCGAGCTGTCGGGAGGGCAGAAGCAGCTCCTGAATCTGGCTTCCATCATGGCTATGCAGCCCAAGCTCCTGATTCTGGATGAGCCCACCAGCCAGCTGGATCCCATTGCAGCCTCAGATTTCATCAATACCCTGGTCAAGATCAACAAGGAGCTGGGACTGACCATCCTGATCACAGAGCACCGGCTGGAGGATGTATTTCCGGTAGCAGACCGGGTCTTTATCATGAATAAGGGGCGGATGCTGCTGATGGAGCCCCCCCGGGAGGCCGGTCGGGATCTGAAATGCCTGGACAGCAGCCACAAGATGCTGCTGGGACTTCCCAGCGCCCTGCGCATCTATCAGGGTCTGGATGCGGAAGATGCCCAATGCCCCCTGACGGTACGGGACGGACGCAACTTTCTGGAAGAGAATTATAGAAATGACATTCGCCGCATAGAACGGGGAAGCACAGCATCTGGGCAGGACAAACAACCCATCGCCATGCGGATGAAGGATATCTGCTTTCGCTATGGTAAGGATCTGCCGGATGTACTGGAATCCGTGGCGCTGACAGTCCACGAGGGAGAGATTGTAAGCCTCCTGGGGGGCAACGGTTCCGGTAAAACCACCTTATTGAGTGTAATTTCCGGCACCAATAAGCCCTACCGGGGTAAGATAGAGATCTTTGGCAAAAGAATCCAGAAATATTCCGGCAAAGACCTCTATGTGCGCAAACTGGCTCTCCTGCCCCAGAATCCCCAGACGGTTTTCCTGCGGATGACGGTGCGGGAGGATTATGAGGAAATCCGCAAGGTTATGGGCTGCAGCCGGGAGGAGATGGACAGGAAAATCGCCCAGACGGCAGAGCTTCTGGGCATCACCCCTTTACTGGATCGCCACCCCTATGACCTGAGCGGAGGGGAGCAGCAAAAGGCCGCCATCGGCAAGGTCTTGCTGCTGGAGCCCCGCTTTCTGCTGCTGGATGAGCCCACCAAGGGAATTGATGCCTGGTTCAAGCAGCAGCTGCAGGTTTTGATGAGGGAACTGAAGCAAAAGGGAATGGCCATCCTGATGGTCACCCATGATGTGGAGTTCGCCGCCGAGGTATCGGATCGGTGCGGCCTCTTCTTCGACCATGCCATCACCTCCCTGGATCCCCCGGAGGACTTCTTCTGCAGCAATAATTATTATACTACGGCTGCCAACCGGATCTCCCGGAACCAATATGACAATGCGGTGACCTGCGAGGATGTCATCCGCCTTTGCAAGCAAAATGGAAGGCGCAATCTCCCGGGAGAAGGGGAAGAGGCAAGAGACAGGGACGGGACGCATGCATATGCTGAAAGGACAGACGGGCAATATGCCTATGAAGGAAGCATAGACGGGACGTGCAAGGATGAGAAAAACGCAGACGAAAGCACAGGTATGGCGGGTGCGAAAGGGGTCAGCGTATGAGAGAGCACAAGGAAAAAGAGAAGAGAAGGGATAAACAGGGCAGGAAGACCTCCGGGAAGCAGGAGGGATATCGGCGAGAGGAAGATCAGGGTTATCATAGGAATCTGCAGGAGGCCATGGAGGTGTCCGCCCCCTATGATCTGCGCCGTCTGGTGGGCTGGCTGATCCTGGTGGCCGGAGCCATCTGTCTGGTTCTCTTTGGCATCCGCCTGCTGGCAGATCGTAAATATAATATCGTATCAGTAATGATCGCTTTCCTGGCCTGCCTGCCCTTTTATTTCACCTATGAGAAAAGGGAGGGCAGCATCCGCCGTATGGTCATGATCGCCGTCATGGTGGCTATGGCAGTGCTGGGCCGCCTGGTCTTTGCTGCTGTCCCGGCTTTCAAACCGGTCTCTGCCATCGTCATTCTCACCGGCATCTATATGGGACCGGAGGCTGGCTTTCTGGTAGGTTCCCTGGCAGCGGTGGTTTCCAATATTTTCTTCGGTCAGGGGCCCTGGACCCCCTTTCAGATGCTGACCTACGGGATTACCGGATTGATCTCCGGATTGCCGGGTCTGCGCTGGATTCTGCGGAAACGCCTGCCCCTGGCCATCTGGGGCCTGCTGGCAGGTATCCTATATTCTGGTATCATGGACATTTGGACCGTTCTCAGCCTGATCGATGGGTTCAGCTGGAAACGCTACCTTCTGGCTCTGGGCACGGCACTGCCCTATACCATCACCTATATGGCGTCCAATGTGGTATTTCTCATGCTGACGGTGAAGCCCATCGGAGAAAAGCTCAACCGCATTCAGGTCAAGCATGGGATCTTCTGACCCACTAACCAAAGGTCCATGGCGGCTAACGCCGCCACCACCAGGTATGAAAGCCAGCTGCTCCGCACTACGCGCTCCCGCAGTCGCCGCCGCCACCACCAGGTATGAAAGCCAGCTGCTCCGCACTGACGTGCTCCCGCAGCTGCCGCCGGTATCAACAATCCGCCCTATCGGGCTACTTGTCGATACCGTCTTGCCCGTCCGATATCCACAAGCTGTGGTATGCCCCTCACGGGACTAGCTTCGCGTCGCGAGCATCCCACAGCTTGTGTCTGCCGTCCGGGGCTTTCAGAGTAATTTAGAATCGAAAAAGACCGATAAATCCCTTGCAAAAAGAAGGCGGATGTGTTAGTATAATCCTGTTGCTGGCTCAATAGTCAATATGCCGATGTGGCTCAATTGGCAGAGCAGCTGATTTGTAATCAGCAGGTTATCGGTTCGAGTCCGATCATCGGCTTTTTGGACCTTTAGCTCAGTTGGTTAGAGCAACCGGCTCATAACCGGTCGGTCCTGGGT
>CAVLCU010000113.1:0-8873 GCA_963661545.1 Lachnospiraceae bacterium
TTATTCTTTTTGTTTTGACACAGGATGATCATTTGGCCGGCCTTTGTACAGTAACATACCCTCATTTCCTGCCCCATCAGTTCTGACCCGGATAGAGGAGCTTGTGGAGATATTCCTTGTTGGCCTCCAGGTCAATCTCCAGGACAGCCATGCCATTGTAGGTGACATCCGTATAGAGGCCCTCGTTGGGGATATAGCTTTGGCGTACATCCAGATTGCTGGCCTGAAGGATGGACATGGCCAGGTCGTAGATGTCCGTGACGGACATATTGGTTTTGACCTGACCTACGCAGAAGTTGATCAGGGACAGGATCGTAGAGGGATCGGGATTGTCCCGGAACTTCTGGTAGACCCCATACATCACGGTTCTCTGGCGGCGGGTACGGGCAAAGTCTCCTCCCAGGGTACGGTTGCGGGCGTAGGCCAGAGCCTGAGATCCGGTCATGGCTACCTGGCCCTCCTCGATATCCGGCATGCCATTTTCCCGGTAATATTCTGCTTCCTCTGCATTAATCTGCACCGTGATGCCCCCCATCTGGTCAATGACGCTGACCAGACTCTCAAAATTAATGGTAATATAATTCTGGATATCCAGATCAAAGGTGGAATTGATGGTATTTACCGTCAATCCTACCCCCCCGTAGGCCATCGTATGACCCAGACGGCTCTTGCCGTAGCCTTCAATATCCACCAGGGTATCACGGAGAAAGGATACCAGGGAGGCCCTGTTCTGGGTTTTATTGTAAGACATAAGCATCATGCTGTCCGACCGACCCAGATCCAGCTCCGGATCCCGGGAATCAGAACCCACCAGCAGGATGTTGACCACCTCATCGTCCTTTTGTTCCTCCTGGGCAATCTGCACCTCCGATGCCTTGTAATCCACCTGATCCTTGGGCACCACCTTGACGGCGTCCTTGTAGATCTGCCAGAGCATCACTGCAATGGTCACGGCAAGAGCCAGGAGCACCAATATGACGATGGTCAAGGCAATCTTCAGCTTCCTGTGTTTCTTATAGAATCTTCTCATCCCACTACCTCATTCTACTCTTCTATAGCCGCATGTCGGAGCCTCTCTGCCTGCTCCTTCCTACCCGCCTGCCGGAGTCTCTCTGCCTGCTCCTTCCTACCCGCTTGCCGGAGTCTCTCTGTCAGCTTTCCCTCCGCTGCCTTCCAGGGTTGCTCTGTCCATCGCAGAGGATCCCCGGGTTGGTCTCAAAGAGGGCATGCACCTGCTGACGGGGGTAGGTGGCCAAAAGCTCCTGGCGGATCTCCTCCAATACCGGCGTTCGGCGGAAAGCGCCATGGGCATCGCTGGCCACAGCCCAGATCTGCTGTCTGTCCATGAGCTCATAGGCGGTCCCTTCCGCATCGGGTCCGAATCTTCCCTGAAAGCTTCCCCGGTTCACCTGGATGCGGCAGCCCATTTGCAGAAAATAATCTGCCAACTCCGGCATATCCTGCATGAAACGATATCTTTCCCCATGGGCAATGACCGGAATCAGCCCCAGGGCCACCAGCTTCTCCAGGATAGCCCTGGCGAAGCCTTCCTCCTCCTCAAAATCGAATTCCACCAGCAGGTAAGGGCTGCGGTTCAAGGTAAGAATCTTCCCCTCCCTCAGGAGGGCAGGAAGATCAAAGGTGGCAAATACCTCCATGCCCGCCAGCAGAGTCAAAGGGATGCCCTCCGCCCGGATGGCTGCCGCCGTCCGATCAAATAAGCGCTGCCAGCTGCTGCTATAATAATTATCCATGGATCCCCCCAGATTACAGTGGGGAGTGGCAATCATGGTTCGCACCCCACTCTCCGCCGCCAGACGAGCCATTTCCAGAGATTCCTCCATATCCCGGGAACCGTCATCGATACCCGGCAGGATATGTGCATGTATATCGACCAATTCTCATCACCTCCCCCATCACCTTTCCAGGCGGCTATCATTGGGCAGCCTATTCCCTCAGCCTCAGCCCTTCTTAGAAGTCCATGGCCATGCGGCTGGCTTCTTCCTCATCCAGCTCTGTAATCCGCCTGTCCACCACCCGATAGACCCTCTGACACATGGACAGGACACTTGGCCTGTGGGTGGTGAGGATACAGGTTCGTCCCGGCTGGCTCTCCATCAGACTGCGAAGGACCCGCCGTTCCGTGGCCACATCCAGAGCTGAGGTAGCTTCGTCCATCAAGAGAACCGGAGCCTCCCGCAGCAGGGCTCTGGCGATGGCAATTCTCTGGGCCTGGCCCTCGGACAGACCTCTTCCCTTCTCCCCCAGGCTGCTGTAGAGGCCCTGGGGCATCTGTTCCACGAATTCCCAGGCGCAGGCGGCTTTCAAGGCTCGGATCATGTCCTCCTCCGTGGCATCTGGCCTGGTCAGGCGAAGATTGTCTGCAATGGTGCCGGACAGAATGGTATTACCCTGGGGCACATAGGAGAAATATTGGCGGGTATCCGCATTAATCGGAACCCTTTCCTCTCCATCCTCCAGGAAAACCTCTCCCCCTTCCGGATAAATCAGGCCCAAAAGGAGGCGGATCACCGTTGTCTTGCCCTCCCCGGAGGGACCCACTAAGGCAACGATCTCCCCAGGGGCAGCCTCTAAGGAAGACTCCACCAGAACCGGCTTCCCCTCCAGGTAAGCAAACGCCACCCGATCCAGCCGAACCCGGAACTCCCTCCGTCCCCCCTGCCCACTATCTCCTATCCTCTGCCCACTATCCACTGCCCACTGACCACTGCCTCCTGCCCACTGCCCACTGACCACTGCCTCCTGTCCACTGCCCACTGCCTCCTGCCCACTGCCCACTGACCACTGACCACTGACCACTGCCTCCTGGTGGAGTTCTCCAGGCAGAGCGCATAACTCCCGGATCCTATGGGCGGATACTGAGGAGCTGAGGAAGGAGGGTACCAGGGATACCAGGCTGTTGAAGGCACTGGTGAGGCTATTTTTCTGCTGCAGGAAGAGACTCATGGTTCCAAAGGAAATTGTCCGGTTCCAAAGCAGGAAGAGGCAATAGCCGAAGGAGGCCAGCTGGACCACCATGCCCACCAGGGAAAGGAGGATATTGGTCTGAATGGTAAAGAGATTATACTTCATCCCGATGTCCCGCCATTTTTCCTGCCAGCGGCTCAGGCTCTTGCGGTAAATATCTGTGGCATCAAAGGCCTTGACCGTATCGATATGGTAGAAGGCCTCCACCTCGAAGGCCATCAGGCCGCTGGAGGTCTCCTTGACCTTTTTGGAATATTCCCTTTGCCTGCGCATCATGGTGCGGGAGGCCAACAGAAGGAAGGGCAGACTGCCCAGAGCCAGAAAGGCCATAACCTTATCATAATAAAAAATCACGCAGAAAGTGGCACAGAAACGATAGAGGGAGAGGATCACGGTAGGAAGCCAGCTGACTGCATTGCTGCCTACCGTCTGCATATCGTCATTGAAGCGGTTTAGAAGATCGCCGTTGCTGTACCTGCCCAAGGCCATCCAATCCGCATCCATCACCCGGGCAAATACCTCCCCCTGGATCTCATTGCGGATATCGATGGTCAGCCTGGCAGCAATGCGGCTGATGATATTTTCAAAGAAAAGACTTAAGAGACTTCCTCCTACCAGAATCAGGATGGCAGCAGGAAGATCGCTGATGCGGTAGCCGGTGATGATATCAATAAGATATTTGCCAGCCACACTGGAGGCCAGACCCAGGGATGTGCTGGCTACCCCCAGCAGGACATAGGCCAGGATCTGCCATTTGAAACGAAAGCTATAGGTGAAGATCCATTTCCAGTCATCCAGGATCTCCGGAAAGGTTCCCTCCCGCCAACGGGAAATGAGCATTTTCAGAGAATTCATACTCCCACCATCCTCCTCCCGAGCCTGCCTGCCCATCCATCTATGTCCCTGCCCATGTACCGACCCCCTTATCTGAGGCCGGATCCCCCAAGGCCATGTCGGCGGGGCAGGGCTCCATATAGTTTCAAAAGCCGATAGCGGAAGGGGCGTAAGCGCAGCCAGGTACCGGCAAAGAAGCGCCAGCAGAACTGCTTTTCGCCGATCCATCTTCCCTTTCGGTTTACCCGGACCACCCGGGCAAAGATCTGGTCCCGGGCTACGGGACCTTCCAGCTCCTGCTGGCCGTCCCCCACGATATAATATCCTTCTGGCCGCACCTTGCAGATCCGGTGGAGGACAAAGCTCCCATCCAGCCTCCGATAACAAACTATGTCTCCCCTCTTCAAGGGGCTATGGGGCTTGGCCAGGCAGACACTGTCCCGGCCATCTGCCAGAAAGGGAACCATGCTGCAGCCTGCAATGCGGACAGCCACCTCATTGCCGGCCTCCGTAAGCTCCCGGACGACACTGAGATAGGCCCGGGTATCCAATCTCTTCATCCCTTACCTCCCGTCAGATAGTCTGGAGGGCTCACACCCCATTCAGGACGCTTCCCACCACCTGGATATGGCTCTCCGCCAGATGTTCCAGTCCATCCATAATGGTATCTACTCTGGCGAAGTCCTTGCGCACCACCAGAAGAGCAGCATCCGCATATTGAGCCAGAACTACGGCATCGGTAAGCAGACCGGCGGGGGCACTATCCAAAATTACATAATCTGCCCAATCTTCCATGGTCTGGATCAGCTCCTTCATACGCTGGGATCCCAAAAGCTCAGACCCATCCTCCAGGGGCTGACCCCCGGGAAGGAAGATCAGGTTCAGATCCGCCTCCAGATTCAGAGCACCGGCACTCATCAGACACTTTTGCATATCTGCCTTGCCCTCCAGGATCTCCCGCAGTCCCTCTCCCTCATCCAGTCCCAGGATGAGACGTCCCGTGGGATGCCTAAGGTCACAGTCCATGAGCACCACCTTCTGACCCGCCTGAGCCAGAGAAATGGCAAGATTCACGGCAACGGTACTCTTGCCCTCCCCTGCCAGGGCACTGGTAACCAGGAAGGTCTTGGCCTGATATTCATGCGCATGATATTCAATCTTATTGCGGATCATCCGCAGGGGCTCCTGGAGCCTGTCCTCGTACTTGGGTTCTGCCAGGATCATCCGCAGGCGGGACCGGCGACTTCTCCGTCCTCCTCCCACCTCAGGAACCAGTCCCAGGCAGCGGGTATGCAAGCGCTTCCGGATATCCCCCTCCTTGCGTATGGTCCGCCGGGTGACCACCAGAACTGCCGTCCACAGGGCTGCCAGGCCAAGGCCCAGCATGCCTCCCTTCATGGCGCTTCGTTTGAAATCCGGGGGATTAACCGGAGAGGGGGGAATCCCCGTCTCATCCAGCTGCTCCATATAGATCTTTCCCAGGATGACCTCCGAAATAGAGGGATAATTCTTCACCACAGCCTGCAGGGTCACATAGGCTCTCTCCGCATCCGTATCCGTCACGGCAATGGTCAGCAGGTTGGTATTCTCCATCACAGAGGCTTCAATGCTGCCGCTTACCGCCCCTCCCATATCCCGGGCAATCTCCCTGCGCAATACATCACTGGTAAGGATATAGGGAAAGGTAACTGCCATCTGCTCCGCCGCCGCATTATCAAAATAGGCTGTGCTGCCCAAATCCTCAGCCGAACCCTGGTTCTTCTGAATATTAATAGTAAAGGTAGCAGAGGCCCGATAGCGGGGTACATAAGAGGTCATAGCCCGCAGATAGAAAATTCCGGCTCCCAGGGCTGTCAGAAGCAAGACCCAGAACCACATCCGGAAAAAAATGCGAAAATAGTCGGAGAGGATCTCTGTCAGGTCAATCTCCTTCTCTTCCTGCACCTTGGTGCTTTCGTGCTCACTCATGGGCATGCTCCTTCTGCTCCTTCTTTCTCTTGGTGGCGGAGGACTTCTTCCTATGGTAGGCCCCATAGTAACTCCCATAATAGTAACCGCCATAATAGCCGCCGTAACGCCTGCCATAGCGGTAGCCGCCGTAACCATAGCCATAGCCGTAGCCATAACCGGAAGTAAAGAGAGCCCCCCGGGAAATGGTATGGTTGAGAATACAGCCTGCCACCCGCTTTCCATAGCTTTCCAGCAGGTCAATGGTATCATTGATGGCAGGGATCTTCTGCTGATTCTGCCGAACCACCAAAAGGGAGAGGTCAGCCTGGCGCATCAAGACCTCCGCATCGGCCCTCCCGCGCACGCAGGGGCCGTCAATAATGATATAATCCACCCTCTGCCTCCAGCTCTCCAGGAACTGGCGAAAACGAGCAGATCCCAGGAATTCCGCCGCCTTATTCCAGGGACTGCAATTGGCCAGCAGATAGAGAGGCAGATTCTCCTCCGGCCGGAAGATGGCCGGATCCAGGTCGCCGGACTTACTTCTGGTCTTATCCAGACCTGCCCCCTTGGGGATCTTGGCACTCAGAACATCCGCCAGCACCGACTTTTTCAGATCTCCCTCAATCAGAAGCACCCGCAAGCCCCGCTGGGCAATGGCCAAAGCCAGATTGGCTGCCACCGTAGTCTTCCCCTCCTGGGGAGCCGTGCTGGTGACCAGAACAATCTTCTGCCTGTCCTTTTCACATTGGTAGATCAGCTTGGTTCGCATCTTCTTGATGCTCTCGGCAAAGCCAAAGCCCACCGAGGGTTCTGTAATGAGCTGCTTCTTCCTCCGCCGCAGGAGGCGAGCCTTCAGATTCCGATAAGCTCTCTCATGGCCCAGAACCCCAAATAAGGTAGTATCCAGCTTCCGGCTCACATCCTCCTCGGATTTGACCGTATCCCTCAGATAGGACAGGATGCCCAAAAGCAGAACCATAAGGGCTGCTGCCCACAGAAAAAACTTCTTCATCACAGCCCGACCCTGAAAGGAGGTATCCGGTCCGGAGGGAAAATCCGGCTCCTCAAAGGTCTCCAGAACCACCTCTCCCAGGACATTCTTGGATACCTCTTCATAATTGGCCAAAATCCCCTTGAGCAGACGAAAGGACAGCTCCGGCGAATCGCTGGTCACTGCCACCGTCAGGAGGTTGGTCTCCGGCAAAACCTTGATAGAGACCTGACCCGGGAAGGAAGACATGTTCAGATATCCCGCCACCTTCTTCTGCAAAACCTGGCTGCCCAGGACAGACTGGAAGGTATCCGTCAGCTTCTTTGCCTTGGTGGTATTGGCATAGGTTCCTGTGGTAGTCCCCTTAGCCGAAACCACAAAAGTCGTGTCCGAGGTATAGGTGGGCTCATACAACAAAAAGGCCGCCATATATGCCCAAAGCGACACTGCCAGGGCAATGCATACAACGACCCACCAATTCTTCACTATATCGCCTATCACATTCAGGACATCTTCCGCCTGTCTGTTCTGGGTATCCTGTTCCATTCTATCTCCTCCGCAGCTGCCGCCGGTATCCGCAGTCCGGGGCTTTCATTGTACGATTACGATCATGCGGTTCTTGCCTGAGGCTCCGAAGCCGTTGACTACATAATCCACATAATAAGAACCGGCCTCCTGGGTATTCACATTGGACCAGATGGACAACTCCCCTTCTTCGTCCGCCCCCTGATAATAAGCTGCCGGATCAAAATACTGCCCCTGGCTCAGATAGATCAGATAATCGCTGAGGGACACCTGAATCCCCTGATAGGCCTGCTCATAGATCTCCACCTGAGTCTCCAGATAAACTGTCTTGCCGCCACTGTCCATGACCCGGAATTCAATGGGATAATTCCCCACTACCATATTATTGACAGAGCTTTCCATGGAATACTTGATCTGCTCCGTCAGATCTCCATCCAGAACGCTGTCCGCCGTAATCACAGAGAGTGGGCTGACCTTCTCTCCCACGGCATACGAAAGTGGAGCCGTCAGATGAAAAACCGGTTCCTGGTAATCTGTATAAACCAGAGTTCGTTCTGCCCGCCCCACGTTGTGACTGTCGTCTACCGCTGCATAAGTAATAATCCGGCTGCCCTCGCTGGTAAATGAGGACAAGCTCTCCACCACCAGGGTGTCCGATACATCTCCGCTGCTATCATCGGATGCTGTCACCCCCTGCAGCAATTCCTCCTCTGTGGCAGAGGCCGACAGAGACAGCTCCTGGCTGTCACAGGTAATCACCGGGGCGGTGGTATCCGAATTCCACCTCCTGTACTGCCGAAAGGCCACGAAAGCAGCAGCTGACACCAGCAGGAAAAGGATACTGAAAATCCTTAATTTCTTCATGTAACTTCTTTTCTCTCCCCATTCATATCTTACGCTTACTTACTATAACCCCTTTTGGGCGGCAATTCAAGCTTTTTTTTGAGCACAGCCCCTCCTTGTGCTTAGACCAGCCTCCCTACATCATGACGGGCAAAGCCATCGGTGGGGGCGGGTACAGCCGTACGACAGGCTAGTCCTCGGCTTGAAGAAACACTAAGCAGCCAGAGCCTTCTCCAGAAGGGCACCGGGCAAACTCAGACGAAAGCTGATGCTTTCGCCCTCGGTTGCCCTTTCCGCTTGTGCTTGAGGCACAAGCTCCAGCCCTTCCTCCGGAGGCTCTGCCAGCCAAGTGTTTCTAGTCAAGCCTGTGGAGGCCTGCCTCCCTGCTGCACCCGCCCCCACCGCCGTCTCCGCCCTGTGTATTGAAATGCCCTGATTCTCTCCCTGTATTACCCTGAGTTACCAACCACCAGTCAAACTGGTGGTTTATTATTAGCCACAATCATTGGCACTTTTACCGATATACATAAGCCTGAGTTATTCACCGCGATGCGGTGATCACAGCTACCTAAGAGTAATTACGCTGAAAGCCCCGGACGGCGGATGCACAGATGGGCAAGCTTGCTTGCACAGCTGCGCAGACATCGGACGGGCAAGACGGTATCGACAAGTAGCCCGATAGGGCGGATTGTTGATACCGGCGGCGACTGCGGGAGCGCGCAGCGCGGAGCAGTCGGCT
>CAVLCU010000114.1:0-8466 GCA_963661545.1 Lachnospiraceae bacterium
TAGGGCGGATTGTTGATACCGGCGGCGACTGCGGGAGCACGCCAGTGCGGAGCAGCTGGCTTTCACTCGTGGTGGAGTCGGCTTTCATTCGTGGTGGGGCTGCACGTCAGTGCAAAGCAGCTGGCTTTCACACGCGGTGTGGGCGGTTCCTTATGCAAGACTTCGCAGATAGGTCTCTACATTCTGATACTGAATGCCATCTACCACCTGACTTTCACCACGATAAAGGACGAATTTTCCGGTGATTGGGCCATAGCGGTGCTCGGTCTGCGCGCATTTTTCCGCATCGATCAAGTGGCGAATCTGCTGCGGAAGGGCTTTCTCGCTGTGCTTGATCTCGAAAATCTGGCAGGAGCCCGCTTCCGGGTCAAACACCACCATATCAAATTCGCCCACGGGGAATTGCAGGACGAACACCTGCTTTTGCCCCTTCGCCAGTTTCGTTTCCAGCAGAACGATGTCCTTCAGCATTCTCCCCCTGATTTCAGTCAGAATGCGCTCCTGCACGGCGTTACGCTCTTCCAGAGACAGGGAGCTGAACGTCTCATCCAGCAGCAGGCTGCGGATCAGTGCCCTTGCCTGCGTATAACGCAGACCGGGCTGTGCGATCACCGTGCGGCTGGATTTTGTACTGACATTCGGCAGGTGCAGCACATCGATCTCCCGCGTCAGATCCAGCAAATCCAGATATTCTTTGATCTCAGCCCCGTGAACATCCTCCAGTTTTACGGTCTGTTCTGCCTTGTTGCGGATCTCCAGCAGCTTCCGCAGACTGTCGGTGACAGCCGCAAGATCAATGCGGTCGAGAACGTCTCTGGGATTCTCGCGATCCCGGCGCAGATTGCTGGCGGAAATGCCCAGGTCGTGGGACTTCCAATCCTGAGTCAATACCTCCAGCGTGAAGCGGTGGTTGATGTCCTCCACCACACGATTAATGGCACTGGTCAGCTCCTTCTTATCATACAGGTCCCGCAGATGGCGGAAATGTCCTTCGTATTGATAGCAGCGCAGGGAGTGCTGGATGTTGCGGGCGATGGCTGTGTCCACATATTCATCGGCACTCTCTTTGCTGGCAAAGGTGGAGGTCTCGTTGTAGTGAATGCCACCGAGACTCATGGTGCCGCCGTAGCGGATATATTCGTCGATACCGTGAATGCCGAGTACAGATTCAAACTCCCGATAGGGAATGAAAGTGGTATGCAGCAGAATGCAGCGGTCGTAGAGCTGCTCATCCTCCGTGAAGAGGAAGCCCAGTGAGTCCGTGCCAGAGAGCACGATCTTCATGCCGCAGGCCGCAAACACATCAGAGAACAAGGCCGCGCCCTCGATGAAATCCTCCATCAGCGTTACTTCATCAAGAAATACATAGCGGAAGCCCTGGATTTCCAATGTTCTTAAGTCGCGGTTTATCTCTGCGAGGGTATCTCTTGCTGTGACCTGAATGAATGCCGTCCTGGACAGTTCTGTGTCGCTCATCTCGGCAAAAATCTGGCGGATCATGGTAGTCTTTCCAGTTCGGCGCAGGCCGTAGAGAATGAAAACCTTGTCCTGTGATTCGCCGTAGACAAAGTCATGGAGATGCTGGAAACACTCACGTTTGCGATAGCCGCAAACGCGTGATGCAAAGGAACGCAGAGCCTTTCCCATGCGGACATTGGTGGTAAATGCGGGGGGGTTACCATTTTTTGCTTTTGGCAGCTGCTTTCTCAGTACTTTCAATTCCTGCTCTAGTTCCCTCCTCCACTCGATCTGAGCGCGGAAACTCTCTAATTCCTCCGCAGGAATATACTTCTCCCTCCGTTTCTTGTTCTCTGTCCAACGATGGTAGAAGTATTCCTTTCCTTTGACGGTTTTCTTTGTAATAGAACCTGCAGGCAGATTTGCAATCTGCTCTTCCAGCTCTGCTGCACGAGTCTGTATGTCGGATAAGTTCATAGCGCACCTGGCTTTCATAGATGGTGGTGGCGGCGTTAGCCGCCATGGACGGTTGGTTACCGTGTTAAAAGTCCCGGGAGAACCCGAATGAAGTAGAGTTATACCCAATTATACCCAATTATACCCAGGAGTTCAAGGGTATAATTGGGTACCCCCCATGGCGGCTAGCGCTGCCTCCACCACGAATGAAAGCCTACTGGACAGAAGAATTTTTTTTCCGTATAATGTGAGAAGCGGAACATGCAGCAGCGCACAAGAAGTGCAAGAAGAGACAGCAAAGTGGGAAACAGAAGGGGCGGAGCGGGAACATGATGAAGGAGATGTGGAAGAAGGCAGGTCTGGAATACAGGGATTTTATCTTCCTGGGGCTTGCGGGACTGGGGGTTGGCGCCCTGGTGGCGGTGCTGGAGGCGGTTTTTAGCTGGGGGCTGACCTGGTGTACCTGGGCTCGGACGGAGTATTTCTTCCCCTTGATCTTCTTCCTGCCTGTGGCCGGCCTGGGAATTATTTTCATCTATCGAAGGGTGGGGCAGAAGGCTACCCGGGGCATGGGTCTTGTCTTCCAGGTGGGACTGGGAGAGGAATCAGGGATTCCTGCCCGGATGGCTCCCCTTGCCATGGGCTGCACCTGGATCACCCATCTCTTTGGAGGCAGTGCAGGCCGGGAAGGGGTGGCCATCCAGATCGGAGCAGCCGTATCCAGCAATGTAGAGCACCTGCTGGGGAAATGGTGGCAGCTGCGGGAGCGAAGGCAGATCTTTCTGATCACCGGCATGGCGGCTGGCTTTGCCGGACTCTTCCGCACCCCCTTGACGGCAGTCTTTTTCGCCATGGAGGTCCTGGTGGTGGGGGAGATGGAATACAGCGCCCTCTTCCCGGCTGCGGTGGCGGCCGTGACCTCGGATCTTCTGGCGGGCAGGCTGGGGGTAGCCAAATTCCACCTGGAAATCCCCCTGACAGTGGGCCTGGATCTGACCTTACTGTTGAAGCTGGCTCTGCTGGGGATCCTCTTTGGTCTGGCAGGCTTTCTCTTCTCAGAGGGCTTATACTGGGTTCGCCAGGGTCTGGAGCGGCTTTTCAGGGGGCATCCCTATGGCAGGATTGGGGTGATGGGAGTCCTATTGGCGGCTCTCCAGATCCTTTTATGGCAGGGACGCTACTCCGGAACCGGTGCCAACCTGGTGCAGGCTTGTTTCTCCGGGGAAGGGATCCACTGGTACGACTGGCTCCTCAAGGCTATCCTGACCATATTGACCCTGGCCTCCGGCTTTGTGGGAGGTGAGGTGGCTCCCCTCTTCTCCATCGGCGCCAGCCTGGGCCTGGCCCTGGCAGGTCTATGGGGGATTCCTGCCAGCCTGGCAGCTGCCCTGGGATATGCGGCTGTCTTTGGCAGCGGAACCAATACCCTGCTGGCTGCTATTTTAGTGGGGGGTGAGGTCTTCGGTTATGGCACCCTTCCTTATATGGCTGTCACCTGTATCATGGCCTACCTGGTGAATCGCAACCATTCTATCTTCTCCGCCCAGAGGATTCACCTTCGAGACATTGATTAAGCGCCTTTAGAGGCTGGTAGGCTGGTAAAAGCCCGGAACGTGGAGGAATTGTAAATGGATCAATTGTATAAGAGAATTTTAGAGGACTATCAGCAAACTGGTTCCACCTCTATCCTGGTGAAACTGAAACGTATCAAGGAGGAAAGCCGGACCCCGGAGGAATTCCATGCGGCAGAAAACAAACTTGTCTCTAAGAAGCTGGAGACCTTGATCCGGCAGATGCCCTTGGCCATGCAGCTGCATCTGGAACTGGATATGGAATGGTTAAAGGAAGAAGACAAGGAGATCCTGCGAAAGTATGGCAGGATGCAGGAGGCGATTTCCAGGGACTTTATCGTTCCGGGTAATATTACACTGCGTGCCCTCCATTATGCCATCCAAAGAGCCTTTGGCTGGCAAAACAGCCATCTTCACAGCTTTGAACCGAAGGAGGAGGAATTTCAACAAATGACCGATGGCGGCCAGATCAAGGAGTGGGCTCGCCAGGTGGGCATGTATTTCCGCTTTCCCCAGGACGATGAGGACGATGACCTCTGGGATATGGATTACGATGAGGATATGAGCTTCAAGTTTTGGCTCAAAACCAAGTATCTGGGCCCTTATTCTTATGATACCTGGATGGAGCAGCATGTATTTGCCCAACATGAGATGGAGAATCTCTTGAAGCAGTTTCCGGCACTCAAGAAGAAAACCACAGATCAGTATGACTGGCCCCTGATTGTGAATGGAAGATGTGAAGAATTGGTAGAACGCAATGCTCTTTGGAGGGTGCTTCTCCCTCCCAATCAAGACAGAGACTGGTCAGAATGGAAGGCAGAGAGAGAGGAGATTCTGAAAGCGGCGGAAGAAGGCCAAAAGAAAATCAAGAAGCAGCTCCTGCAGCAAAGTAAAAGGATTCAGTGGCTTGATCAGCAGATTGGCGCATATTATGAGAATAACGAAATAATTCCGGGAGAAGTGGATAAAATCGAATACGGAATGCGGGAAATCAAACAAAAAGAATGCAAGATCGCGCAAGGCCTCAATCCGGAAGCAATCCCGGTTTTGTCTGCCCTGCTGTATCACTATGACTTTGGAGATGGCTGGAAGATCAAGATCACCTGCACCAATGCCTGGTATGACCGGAGCACCTATGCAAAAGATGAGGAAGAAGCGTTTGACTTCGAGAAAGAAGGCTTTGTGCCAGAGGTCTCCCTCTTTCAGGATGCCTTTGGTCAGGAAGTAACCGGTGAGGAACTGGAACGCATCCTGACTGTCACAAGAAAGCAGAAACCGATTTGCGTCGCCTGGGATGGTCTCAAGCTGGTAGACGATGTGGGGGGAATACTTGGCTTCTGTGAATTCCTAAAGACCATCCACGGTGCAGACCCGGAAGAAAAGGAATGCACCCTGGAGTGGGCAAAAGACCTGGGATGGACCGGCCGAATGCCCAAAAAGCCTGAAAACGTACTCTGAAAGCCCCGGACGGCGGATGCACAGATGGGCAAGCTGGCGACGCGGAGCTAGTCCCGCGAGGGGCATACCATCCGTTTCCACTTTCTGATTTTTGTTCGGAAGGTTCCAAAAGGAGCAACGGTATTCACATGAAGGAACTTGTAAACTTCCCATACCGCTGTTTTTGTGGCATCATCCGCCCACTTTCTCATATGTGGCTGAAATAATTCTTCCTCGCTCATGGAATCAATCATGGCGTGGATAGATGCAATGTTTTCTCTTAATTTTTCTTTCAATTCTGCTAAGGATAAGTGGGAATAAGAATCTGTAAACCATTGGTACAAAGCGCCCAGTTGATTCCATCGAAACATCTCGGAGGGTGTTTTTACTTCTATTCCCTGTTTCTCATCCTCTTCCCATTTCAAAACCAATGTGGTCCATCCGACCTGGTAGGCAAGATTCTCTGCCGGAGTCCTGTCTGCATCGATTGCTCTCTTATCTTTTAAAGACTCCGGAATAGGATCAAATTCGGAAATATACTTTTCAAAACTCCTATTGATCTCATCTTTTAATTCCCCTTTATTCTTGTAGGTCCTCAAAACGTCCCTCCTTCCCCTGGTCTTTACTCCTCTCTTAGGGCAACTTATAGAAACGTTTCTGCAATTCCTTTATGTAATGGACATTAAAACACAAAAATCTGTATTTAATCTGCATATTTTGGAAAAACATGCAGATTAAATGTTGAAACAAGGGATTATACTGTGGTATAATGTCAAAAAAGGAGGCAAACGCAATGGCTTTAGCGACATTAAATGAACGAAAACAGGATTTTAATGCTAACTGCTTTATTAATGAATTGTTTGAAGCCTCGAAGCTCCTTGGTGTGCTTGAGGCTAAAATCTCCAGTTATCAGTTTAACAGTATTTTGATTCCTATGTTTCGCAACAAGGAAGCAATTTCTTCTATGCTGATTGAGGGGACTGAAACAACAATTACTGACGTCCTGGAGGATAATATCAGGATAACCAGGAACACAAAAGACAAAGCAATCCTTGAATACCGTAACCACACTAATGCGATTCTTTATGGAACCGACTATCTGCGTTCAAGCGGCTTTACCGATGAATTGATGTATGAACTTCATAAAATCATGATGACAGGTATTCTTCCGCCCAAGAAGCAATCATGTATTGGCAAATATAAGGAGAAGGACAACTTTATCGTAAACAGTGCGGGAACAGTTGTTTTTACGCCGCCAGCTCATACCGAAACGCAGGCGTATATGAAGGAGTTGCTGAAGTTTATGAATGACACCGCCGATGGAATCAATCCGCTGATTAAGGCGGCTATTGTTCATAGCCAGTTTGAGTCTATTCACCCGTTCGAGGACGGAAATGGTCGTGTTGGGCGGTTGCTTGTAAGCTTGTACTTTTACAAGTCTGGGGTTATCAGCTTTCCATTTTTCTATATCAGTGAAGCAATCAGTCAGGATAAAGGGGTCTATTACAGACGGCTGACCGATTCGCGTTCAAACAGCTATGATGAATGGATTTGCTTTTTCTTGCAAAAGTGCATCGTACAGGCTAAAAAACTGAGCGGCTACATCGATGCTCTTAATAAACTTTATGAAAAGACCAAAGTCGAAGTCAAGAGTGCAATCAACAGCCCTAAATTCGATCAGATCATTGCGTGCATCTTCACGCAACCAATTCTTAACGTGGCTTACCTTGCAGAACAACTTTCCGTAACGAGCGGCCAAGCCAAACGCTATTTGGACAAGTTAGAGGATAAGCAAATCCTCCTTGGCGATGACCGCAAGCGTGGCAGAAAATATTACTTCATGCAACTTGTAGATTTAGCAAGGGCACAGTAAGCCTGGTCATTGTGCTATAGCTGGAATCAATGAAAGGCGGTGATGCCTATGCTTGTCAAAAATAAGGCGCACTGAAAAGCCGCTGGAACGGTGCTCCAGTGCGCCACGTACAGATATGCTATTTGCAAATCCAACCACATGCATTTTATCATATCTGTCTCGCAATAACAATTGACGTTTTGTATAAAGTGTACAATTGAAAGGCGTTTCTTTGGACGAAATGTCAGGAAGGAGTCAGCATGACTTTATTGGAATTGATGCACATCATGGACGAATTATATCGATGTGCACATGGCAAAATTGAGTTTGATTCAGAGGGGTGGCCTATCTTTCAAAAAGAGCATTTTCTTACTGAGTGGCCTGGTGACATGGTTACTTATGAAAACAGAACCAGTAACCTGATCCGATCAGAGGCGGAAACAGCTCTTTGCTTTTATATGGGGGATATTCAAAACTTTCGTCGTTTCAAAAAACTCGCGAACGATATTCCCGTTTATCAGCGTTACTTAGGTGTGGTAGTTCCGGATATAACCATTACAAGAGACATGGACTACGAAATGCAGGAAATGTTGATGCTTGCTAACCTGATGTTTGCAGCGGTTTTGGCAGTAAATCATATAAAGATTGTGTTTAACACGCGCAGTGGAATTCAGGCTACGACCCGTCACTTCAAAAACGTGCCAAGACATGTCATGTGTGCATCAGGCTTTTTGGGGTGTGAAAAAGCGGAGGATGCTATTTCGGCAACTCCATACATAAACAAAATTCTCGGGTTAATGCCAGAAAAGTTGATAATATACGGCAAGCATGATGTTTCCGTTGATAACCAGCTTGACCTTCTGGGAGTTGACTATCGCTATTATTCCGACTTTCACACTCGCAGCAAGCGTGCCTCCCGTTCACCGGTGAAAAGGAGGATCGCATAATGGCAGATTACAAATCAGCTTACTCTGACATATCGAAAGATTATATTGAAAACCTGGTGCCATCGAGCTCTTTGGAACAGAAACGGTATGATCGTAGCAAAGCTCGTAAAGCGAAAAACAATGAAAATTGGATCAAGCAAAAAGTCAATCTGAATGAAATCGTTGACCGATTTATTCCGGAAGATGGAGAAGTTGTAAAGCAGCGCACGGAAGGCGGCGTGAAATATAATTTTGAGGGAAGACGGTACATTGTTAAATGTGATAAAGTCGCCGGTTATTTGCGAATTTACGATAAAGAAACAAAATCTTATTGCTTACTTGACGGAAGGCCGTCGAAAGTTCCAGAACAGACCCACTTTAAGATCAAGCGCAGAGAGGAGATGTGATTATGTGGATTCGTGTGGCATTGGATAAGAATGCCGTGCATTATGGTAGTAGCCCGGACTACACTTATGTGGATGGCGAGAATATCAAAGAATTTTATTTTGATGACAAGATTGCAAAAGAATTGGAGGAGGATGGATTTCTTTCGGAAATGTGGTCCAGGGTGGATGCAATGTTTGACTGGGGCGACTACGATTACTTTTTTCCGGATAGATGTATTAAATTCAAAGAATGGCTCGGACAAAGGCTGAAACGTCCGACTAGCAGCCAACTAAAGCATGTGTACGAAACTATGTTGGAATTATCAGATCTTGCCATCCAAAGTAATACAGGCATAAGTTTCGATTTCTGAGGAGAATGC
>CAVLCU010000115.1:0-8448 GCA_963661545.1 Lachnospiraceae bacterium
TTGTTTTTGAGAGCTTCAAGGTGGATGCCTTCCGGTATTTGGTAAAGCCGGTGGATTGTCAGGCGTTTAAGGAAACCTTAGATGCCATCGGCCATAAATTTGAGAAAAAACAAGATGTGCTGACCTTCCAGTTTCAGAATGAAATCTTTCATATCAGATACGCGGACATTGTTTATATTGAGGGAATGCGGGATAAAATCTGGATTTATAGTAAGGACCAGACCTATCGGTGGAGAGGCACCATGAAGCATTTGACAGATCTGCTGGAGAATAAGCATTTCTTTCAGGTACACAGAAGCTACATCATTAACATGGAAAAGATTAAAAAATACAATTCCAAGAGCATTACGCTTGAAGGGGGCTACGAAGTGCCCCTTAGTAAATACCGGCTAAATGAATTTAAAGAAGCATATATCGGATTCTGGAGCAGGATTTTATGAGTGTCACGAATCTTTGTGTTGCTTTTTTTGCATTTGCTTTGGATATGCTGGGGATGTTCCTGATCGTTCATGGGCGAGAAGATGCGCAGGAGCTTGTAGATACCTGGGATAGAAAAAGAACCATCTGCGTGATGGCCATAAGCCTGGGGGTCACCTTATGCGTGGCCTATCTTAGAATCTATTTGATCGTTTGTCTTGTGACAGAGTTTTTTTGTATTTTATGGTGGTATGGCAGGCACGGGAAAGATCATCTGAGGAATTTTATTTACGGGACGTTTAGTCTGGCGATCCTGGGTGTTTCAGAGCTTGCGGTTATATTTTTGTACTACATAAACGATCTGTCGGATCTCAAACTCCGGGGTAGTGTTGGTTTTGAGGTCCAACTTGCCTGTTCTTTGGCCATGGCACTTATGCAGCAGATGATCCTGTTCTTTCAATATACGGATAAATCCTTCGAGGCTTTTCGAAGGATTCTGATGTACCTGCTGGTATGTAAGGAATTCGGCGATATGGCATGGTTTTATATCGGTGTTAAGGAGGGCCTTTTTGATCAGTATCTCTTTGGGAAGATACTCTTGGTGTCGGGACTTATCATCAATTATGGCGTTTTCTATGTAATTGTCTTTCGTATCAAAGAGCGGACAGAGAAAAGCAGACGTGCCGAAATAAATATGAATGCCTACGAATATTATCTGAACATGGAAGAAGAACACCTGCAGATCCGAAAGATGTACCATGACATGAAAAATAAGCTCATGATTATGGAGACTAAAAATGAAGAGAAGCCGGAGCATGCAGGAAACGCATGGAATTCCATGAAAGAGAAGCTTGATCAGGCAAAACAGTTTTATCACACAGGCTGCATCGCTTTGGATATGCTTTTGTTTGATGGTCAGATGAAAGCAAAGGCGAGAAATATCACCTTTGATGCAGTGATTTCAGAGGGGTGTCTTAATTTTATGAATACAGAAGACATTACCGTGATTTTTGGTAATGCGATTATGAATGCCATTGAGGCCTGTGAAAAAATAGAAGACGGACCTCGCCGCATCAATATTAAAGCCGGAAAAAATCTCAATGATGTTCTGATCTATGTTAAAAATACCGTGAACATTGGTGGTCAGAAAGAATCCTTAAAATCTGTAAAGAAAAATCCGATAGAGCATGGCATCGGAATGACAAGCATACAGGAAAGTGCAGAAAAATACGGTGGTTATGTATCTGTGATCCGGGAGGAAGGAAGCTTTCAACTGGCAATATTGTTTGGAAGAGAATAGGAAGTATTTAGGAAAGAAGCATGAAACGACACGTAAAAGGAATGATATTCATATTGTTTTTTATTCTCTGTTTGCGTGGAGTAAAGGTATATGCCGATGAGAGCATAACGGAAGAATACGAGCGGGATTATCTTTCCAAAATATACGATTCCGAGAATGGATTGGATGGAACTACAGCCAATTGCGTTTATTCCGATACCGAGGGCTTTCTCTGGTTTGGCAGCTATACGGGGCTGTATCGATACGATGGCACGGATTTTAAAAAATATTTGGTGGACGGAAGATCGGTTCCGGTGAATGACATCATTCAGGATTCCGAAGGTGACTTCTGGATCGGAACCAATGGAGACGGTCTTTACCGATTTGACGGTACTGACTTTGAAGAAATAACACTCGAAAGAGAAGACGAGGGAATATCCGTGATCAACAGTCTGTATCTGGATCGCAGGGATGTTCTATGGGTGGGAACAAAGTCCGGGATGTTCTCCATTGATACAACGAATAATGATCGGGTGAAAAAATATGATGACTGCGCCAATCTGGCTGTGCGGGATATAGGAGCGATTTCAGAAGATAGTATTCTTGCCATCATGAAGACCGGGGAGATGTTCCTGATACAAGGCGACCAGACCAGACAACTGCGGCTGGTGTCAGAGGTTGCCGTTACCCCGCGATGCTTTCTGGCCATCAATGAGAATGAATTCTACATTGGAACCTCGGAAGAGTATCTGTTAAAGGTTTCGGCTCAGGGGGAAGTATTAAAGACAATCAGCGGAAATGGACTGGCTTCCTTCAATGACATTTATGCGCTTGGCAATGAAAGCTATTGGGTATGCAGCGACAGCGGGATCGGGATTCTAAAGGAGGATCAGGTTACAAAAATTGATTCCTCATTCCAAAGCTCTGTGGAGGAAGGATGTGTGGATTACCAGGGAAGCTTCTGGTTTGTATCCTCCAGACAGGGAATCCTGCATTTGTATCAAAATTATTTTTCTGATATGGGGGCCTATTGGGGGATCTGTCAGACGGTGAACGCCATTCAACCCCTGGGGAATAAGGTCTATGTCGGATGCGAGGATGGTCTTTACTGCTTTAAAGGAAAGAGCAGGGTGGAAGATGCTCTCACCAAAGCCTGTGAGGGACTGAGGATCCGGCAGCTCTTTCTGGATGACCAGGGAACTTTGTGGGTGGTTAGCTATGATAACGGCTTAATACTGATGGATACAGAAGGGACCATTACAAGTATTAATACAGACAACAGTGATCTTGGAACCAACAAAACCCGTTGTATCTGGAAAAGAAAAAATGGAGAGGTCCTCATTGGTACAGAAGAGGGTATTTATTTAAGAGATTCCCGGGGGAAGGCTAGCAGGTATACCGATAACAGTGTATTAAATAAGACCCGAATCCTGGATATCGGAGAGGGACAGGATGGAAAAATCTATGTGTCCACGGATGGATACGGTGCTTATGAAGTTACAGACGGCGTGGTAACGAACGTCTATACCAAAGAAAAAGGCCTTTTGTCAGACGTGGTATTGAAGGTGGTGCCTTCAGAAAATCTGAATGGCGTTTGGATCGTGACCGGAGAAGGTCTATGTTTTGTAAAAGAGAATGGAGAGATTCTATGCGCGATGGGAATTCCGGTTTCCAACAGCCTTGACATGATCCTGACAGAGGATGGCAATGCTGTGGTTTTGGCGGGAAATGGCTTCTTTGAAATCAAAGAAGAAGATCTTCTGAAAGAAAATGCCCGGTATTTTTATCTGAGTAAAAGGAATGGACTGCCCATTGATTTTACGGCCAATGCCAGAAACAGTCTGCAGAATAATATTCTCTATATGTGCGGGACCACAGGGGCGGCCGCAATCCATGTGGACAGCGAAATCATAGAAACGCCGATTCGTCTGTATATCAATGCCCTGGAAGAAGATGGGGAAGCTGTCGCCATAGATCAAATGCCGGCTACCATATCCGCAGAGGCCAAAAAGGTAAGTATTGATGTGCGCGCCATCAATTATATCGACAGAAATTTTTACGCAGTCTACTGTCTGGAGGGGGTCGATGATGAGGAGGTTCTTGCAGACGACCTGAAGGTAGCGAAGGTCAGCTATACCAATTTAAAGGGCGGAACCTACACGTATACCTATAAGATTTATGATGAAAATGCAAAAGATGCATTGGAAGAGCTAAGATTATGTTTTCATAAGAATTATAAATTCATAGAGCAGGTAGAAGTGCGGATTCTGCTAACGCTCCTGGGTTTTGGCGCTTTTGTATTAATTACGATTTACCTCGTTTACATAAGAGATAAGAATTTAAAGAAACAATATCATCTGGAGTATCTGCGGAAAAAAGAACAGGAAATAACCGCGTTAACCTATAAGGATCTGGTGACCGGTGTATTTAACAGGAATCTTTTTGAAAACGAAAAGAACAAGATCGATATGAAAAAGCTCTATGCCTTGGTATCGGTCAGCGTTGATCATGCGGAATATTTTAAGAGAAAATATGGCGTTTTTTTTACGGATGAAATATACCGCAAGGGTGTCATGATCATTCGTAAACATACCAAGGAGAGGGTGGATATTTACCGTGTGTCAGAGAATAGCTTTTATTTTTGGTTTATGGAACCCGTTCAATTGGAAGATTATATTTATGATTTAAAAAATGCTTTCCAAGAGGAGGGGGTGAAGGTAAATCTTCCGTTGTCCTTCTCTGTCGGCGGTATTTACAACAATGCAATGGGCAAAGAAAACATTAACGAACTCATTGAACGCTGTGACAAGATGCGATGCCTGGACGAAAAACATGCAGAGGCAAAATTCATTGAGAGCAAGGTTAAGATGCTGTAACCGGTAGGAGATTGTGCCATGAAACTGGATGCAACGAAATTACAATCCGTATTAAATGCAATCGACGAGAATATCTTTTTCAAAGATACGGAAGGAAGATATGTTATGGCCACCCATACCTGTCAAATGTTGTCGGACGGAAAGCCTGATTTTACGATTTACGGAAAAACAGACCGAGAGGTTCAACCGGATAAGAAGCTGGGGGAAAAATTCTACCGGGAGGATATGGAGATCGTCCGGACAGGGGAGCCTGTAAACTATGTTCAGGAGATGACATTTCCGCAGGGGACCTTCTTCTATGAGATCAAGAAAAATCCGGTGGTGGATAAGAACGGAGAGATCATCGGCATTTCAGGGATCATAAAGGATGTGACGGAGTCCATGCGCTCCTATAAGAAGATGGAAAAATACAGTTTTACGGACGAAATGACACAGGCCTACAACCGATCCTACTATGAGACCGGAAAATACAGGGAGAACCTGAAGTATCCGGTAGCGGTCGTTATGATCGATATTAACCATCTGAAGTATTATAACGACAATTTCGGCCATAAAGAGGGGGACATCCTTATTAAGACGATCGTTAACAATATTCGATCCCATCTAAGGGACGATGATCGCCTGATCCGCTTTGGAGGCGATGAATTTTTGCTTTTGCTGCAGGCGTGTGACAATGAGCAGGGAGAAAAGATCGTGCATCGGATCCGACAGGTAGAAGATAAGATCCAACTGCGGAATATTCCCGTGGGAGCAGCCTATGGCATGGCAGAGGCAAAGACCCCGGAGGAGCTGGAAACGGCAATCTCACAAGCGGATCAGGCTATGTATGCGGATAAACGAAAAGCGAAAGGCTAGTACATCGATTTTTAAATAAAAGCCTCCTGTGATGTATGCGGACTCACAGGAGGCTTTTATTGTACAGTTGCCGGCCGGTGACGGGCCTTGGCAGAGCGGTCCGATCAGGGGAGATTACGCATCAAAGCGTTTGCCGAAGTCCTGCCAGATCGCGGAAGAATTCCGGGTAGCTGATGTCAACGCAGGCCGCATCGTCAAGCGTGGTCTCACCCTCTGCAATGAGGGAGGCGACCGCAAAGGACATGGCGATGCGGTGATCCTTAAAGGTACGGATGTTGGCTCCGTGCAGCGGCTTTCCGCCGTGAATGATCATCCCGTCCTCGGTTGGTGTAATATCACAGCCCATGGAAGAGAGTCCCTCTGTCATTGCAGCGATCCGGTCGGATTCCTTGACCTTGAGCTCAGCAGCATCGCGGATGATCGTTGTTCCGTCTGCTGCGGCAGCCATAACCGCAATCACCGGCAGCTCATCAATGAGTGTCGGAATCAGGTTCTTTTCGATAACCGTGGCATGAAGAGAGCTGGAACGCACCAGAAGATCTGCAGAAGGCTCCGCAGCATGATCTTCATTCAACACCGTGATATCTGCCCCCATTGCCTTTGCAACGCGAAGAATACCATCTCTTGTTTCATTCATTCCAACGTTTTGAATCAGTACCTCCGAATGCGGCACCAGGCAGGCGGCCGCAATGAAGAAGGCTGCCGAGGAGATGTCACCGGGAACGCGAATGCTGCCGGGAGAGAGCAGTTCATCGGCAGGTGTCAGAATAACCTGATGGCCGCCGGCGATGGCAGCGCCTGTGACAGAATCGGTACCGACTGGAATCTCTTTTGTCTGGACCGGATGACCGAAGGCTGCCAGCATTTTCTCGGTATGGTCTCGGGAAATGGCAGGTTCAGTTACGGTGGTGTCTCCCTCTGCATACAGACCGGCACATAAAATGGCAGATTTGACCTGTGCGGAGGCAACCTTTGTACGGTAGGAAATGCCGGAAAGAGGCTTGCCGGTGATCTTCAGCGGGGCACAGCCATTGTCATTCATGCTGACAATATCAGCACCCATGAGAGAAAGCGGCTCCATGACCCGCTTCATCGGACGGCGGTTGACGGAATCATCGCCGGTGATGTAGCTGGTGAAATGCTGCGGCGCAAGAATGCCGCTCATGATGCGTGTTGTCGTACCGCTGTTCTGCGAATACAGAGCGACAGGAGAGTGGGACGGATACAGTCCGTGAAGCCCCGTACCGTGCACGATCAAACGGCCGGGCTCTTGGAAATCCCGTTCGATATAAATGCCCAGACGAGAAAAGCAGTCCATTGTCGCCAGACAGTCTGCACTTTCCAGAAAATGGGTGACGAGGGTGTCGCCCTTGGCAAGGGATCCGAACATAATGGCCCGGTGGGAGATGGACTTATCTCCCGGAATAGTGATCTCTCCCTTTAGAGAAGAAGCGGGGGACAATGTCAGAGGTGATGGAGCGTTCTTTGAGGTGCAGGAAGCAGTGCCTGTCGCATCGCCTCCATTCGGGATTACCTTTGCTGCGGTGTCTATGTTGTCCTTAATCAAAATGTGTCGGTGCAATGTCATTCTCCTTTGATGAATGCGATCGGTTCTGCGAATCGATAACAGCTTTAGTGCAACGTGTAGTTTCTTGTAGTCAGGATATCCCGCGCTTCCGCAAGATCTGCTTCTGAATAAAACTCCACGCGCAGCGTACCTTCCTGGTATTCCCGGTTGTGGGTGATACCGATATTTTTGATATTAATGGCGTTTACGGCAAGGAGCGTCACCACCTCTGCCAGCATACCGGGGTGATCTTCAATATCAACATGCAGCACATGGAGAAGGTTCTGCGCACCGGAGGAAACACCGTCAAAGCTGTCACGGTAGCTCTTGGCATTATCAAAGAACTGATAGATTTCGTCCTGCTTGTGCTCTGCAATGCTTTGCCGGATCCCTTGCAGCCCGGCGATGTAGTCGTCGAGGAGACTTGTTATATTGTCAGCGTTTGTCATGCAGATCTGCTGCCACATAACCGGCGAAGAAGAGGATATGCGGGTGATATCCTTAAAGCCGCCTGCCGCGATGGCATGCATGACCGCATCATCGGAATCGGATGCCTGTACGAGATTGACGAGCTCTGCAGAGACAACGTGCGGCAGATGGGAGATGCCTGCAACGGCATAATCATGGAACGGACAGGAGATCACGAGGGGAATGGCCTTGATCCGGCGGACAAACTCCTGCATCATCAGCGTTTTCTCCTTCGGCGTTTCGTCCGTGGGGGCCACAATATAGTAAGCATTTTCCAGAAGACCCGCCCGGGAGTTGTGATAGCGCGTTCGCTCGGAGCCGGTCATAGGATGTCCTCCCACAAAGTAGGGGGAAAGGCCGGCCGCCTCCACGTGCTCCTGAATATCACGCTTGGTGGAGCCAATGTCGGTCAGAATGGCAGATGTTTTAAGATGTCCCTGCAGCGCATGAAGATTCTCGGCATTTTTCTGAACGGGTGCGCACAGGAAAACAATGTCACAGGCCTCGAACATTGATCCTTGAAGCGGTCCGTCGCTGCTGCAGGCACCTCGATTGACAACGCCGTCCTTCATAGCCTCCAGGAGTGTATCGCGGGAAGGGTTGTAAGCCACTATATCCGCATCCGGCCAGTACTGGCGAATTGCCTTTGCGATAGAACCGCCGATCAGCCCTAGTCCGATAAAACCAAAGCGCATGGAATTAAAATCTGTCATTTTCGCTTGTCTCCGATGTCTCTTGTGCGACAATTCAAACGCAAGCAGATTTACTATGCGCTAAACCCCGAACAGTCACACTTCTATATGTAGGAACAGTTAACTTCAAAAGTTTACCGCAGGAGAACCAATTTATCCACATGGGATTGAATATGTTTTCGGAAAATGAGCACCATCCATGTCTGCTACAGTCCCCGCGTCCGGTTTATATTAACGTGCCGGGTATACACACGCCCACCTGTCGGATTCCTCAGAGTTGACACCCGCATACGG
>CAVLCU010000116.1:0-8278 GCA_963661545.1 Lachnospiraceae bacterium
ACCCAGGGCAAAAGAAGCGACCACCATGGAGATTCCGTAGACCATGCCGGAGGAAACCTCCGGTGCATAGCTGGCAATAGCTGCTCCCCCGTCATTGGTGACAATTCCTGCGATCAGGCCATAGAGACAGACAATGACCAGCAGAGGAACCGCAATATAATTCAGCCACTTGAGTCCCTTAAAGCCCACGCAGGCTGTCACCAGCATAATGACACCCCAGGCCAGGGAACTAATCACCACAAAGACCGGGGATGTCTCCACCCCCAGCATGGAAGAAATCATACTGGCAAAGGAGTTTCCGCAGGTAGCCGACTGGATGCCAAACCAGCCGATACAGGCAATGGCCAGCAAAATGCTGATAATATAGCGGGCTCCCTTCTCCCCCAGGGCTCCGGAGGCCATGACAGCCACAGGAAGTCCCGTATCACAGGCCTGCATGCCAATGAAGATCATATAAAGACAGATCAAGCCATAGCCGATCAGGATGGACAGGATCATCTGACTTAAGCTCAGCCCTCCACCGGTCAGGACACCGCCGATCATCAGACAGGGCACACAGATCATACCTCCGGCCCATACGGCCGCAATCGATAGCCAGCTTTGTCTTTGCGATTCCTCAATCTTGAATCCACTGCTCTTTTCACTCATAGAAATTCTCCTTCCTTGGAACGCTTGAAATGAATGGTCTCATCATAGCACTTCAACGCGTCAAAGGATATTGTCGGGAAAGCAGAAAAAAGGTCTCTTGCCTTTGTCCCTTGGGACAAAAGCAGGAGACCTCTTGCGCAAAGACCTCAAGCCAGCTTAAGACATTCCCTTCCTTCCGGCATGCAAAAGCCGATAAATGGCAGCACTGCGATAGAGCTCCATCATTTCCGGCATTTTTCCAATCCGATGACCCAACAGATCTCCGATTCTCTGCAAGCGGTATTTGATGGTATTCTTATGCAGAAAAAGCAGCTCTGCCGTTCGGGTCACGCTGCCATTGCCATCCAATAGATAGGTGCAAACCGTATCCAGCAGCAGGCCTCCATCTCCCTCTGCCTGCAGGAGAGTCAGGGGAAGGGTCTGCTGTACAGCCGCATTCTCTCCCTGACTGATGCTTTTGGTACAGGAGGCTGCAAATTCCAGGTCTCCCAGGGAAAAGCAGCGGCGGTGCGGAAAGATCCGCTGCAGACTGGCCAAATGCTCCCGAGCCAGGAGATAGGCCCTGCGGCAGTCGGAGGTATTTTGCAGACCTCCGCAGCGCAGGATGACAGCCTTTGAAGGATTCCCCCCGGCCAGAGTCAGGAGTTCTTCCATCACATGCTCCGTTTCCCGCAGGGAAGAAGGGGTGCTCAGGCAGAGAATCGGCAGACCCTCATAGGTGGCCCCTATCACCGTAGAGCTGCATTGCTCCACCCGGCTGACAAAAGCCTCCATTTGCCCTTCTCTTGGCTTCTCCCCCTCCTCCATCTGCACCCCATAGAGGATCCACAGCTCGTGAAGGGAGGTCTCATCCACCTGAAAGATCTCCGCCAGCCGCCGCATGGTCAAAGGCTCGTCTTGGAGGATGGCCCGCAAGAGTTCGTGGATGGCTATCCTTCCATGCTGTCGTCCCCAGATATTGATGCAGATACGGACGGTATTCATCGCCTGATCCAAAAGATAGCTGCTAAAGGAAGAAGCGCTTTTGATCAAAACCAGCTGCAGGGGCTGGGTCAGATCCGAGCGGATCGGCAGGCAATACATCCTGGCATCCACAAGAAAGGGGCAGGGAAGTTCCTCTTTGCGCCCGGAAGCCGGAAAACAGGCCTCCATTCCCCGGCGGATGACCTCATCCATGCCTCGAGGCCAGGTGGCCAGATTCAAGATCTCTCCTTCATGGGTACCAAGAACAGCCGTACAGCTCAGCTCCGCTGAGAGCATCTGGATGGCCGTATCCACGGTCTGCTGGGGGTGGGGCAGGGAGGAGATGCGGGCCAGAATATCGGAGACCAGGGCCAGATTGGACAGGCGGTCCCGGTAGATACATTCCGTTACATCGGAGATCAGATCACTGTAACGCAGGTGCCCCTGTCCCTCCGGCATAGAGATCAGCACAAAGTCATGGGCATCCGCCAGGTCAATCAGCCTTTGATCCACCTTGGGCAGATAAATTCCCACATAGTAAAGTACCATACCCACCTCTCCGCCCTCAATCAGACGGCGAATGTTGGCACATTGCAAGTCTACATCCCGGGTACAGTTCAGAAAGCCCGTGATGACAATCTCGCTGCCTGCATACTTCCCACTGGGAAATACTTCACTGACCAAGACCTCAGGATCAATGGATTCCAAGACCGAGATGGAGGAGACCACCTTATCCAGTCCCCCTGCCCCTCCCAGAACCCGAGCCTGCTGCAGAGAGGGTAATTTCAAAAGATCCGATACCCTGACACTCATCGTCGCCTCCTTTCGGAACCCTTGCCATTCCAGGAGTAAGGTGATAAAATATAGCCCAACGTTTGATCCAAGGAGGTTCCCATGAAGAAACATTTTTTGAGAAAGCATCTATTCTATTCCATTTTAACCATACTCTGCATCACAAGCCTGTCTGTCTCCGGCTGCGGACAAAAAAAGGAGGCCAGTGACCCGATCAGCTCCAGCTCCTCCTCCGCTTCCTCCAGCCCGACTCCACAGGTCACCGGGGAGGGGGCAGCTCCCTCGGATCTGCCCGATCTGGAGGAAGCAAGCCAGCGCCAACCGGGAGAAGACTGTACCTTCACGAAGGACGGCCAGGCCTCCTATTCTGTTACTATTTTATCCATAGAAACCACCGATCGTCCGGCAACTACAGATACCGAGCAGGCGGATCTGGTAGTGCTGGTAACCTACACCTACCAATCCCTGGGCCAGGATCCTGTCCTGGTGGATGATATGAGCTTCCGCTGTATCGCAAACAAGAAGACAGTCTGCTCCCCCTACTACCTGACCGACCAGAAGATGCCAGACCTGGCTGAGAATGGCCAGGTCGTCACCGCAGAACTGGCCTACAGCGCTCCCGGGGACACCACCCAGGTCTCCCTCTATCTGGAGAATCCGGCAGATACCCAAGGAGAGAAGTTCCTGATCACCGTAGACTTATAAAAATCCTACTTTTTCTCTTTGATCTCTGTCTGAATCTCTGCAAGGAAATCTCCCAGGGTCTTCTGACCCTGGTCCCCTCCCTGACGGGTACGCACGGCCACCAGACCCTGCTCCTCTTCCTTGGCTCCTACTACCAGCATATAAGGAATCTTCTGGCTCTGGGCCTCCCGAATCTTGTATCCGATCTTCTCAGACCGGACATCCAATTCTGCGCGAATACCGGCTGCATCCAGCTCCTTCCTGATCTTCTCCCCATAATCCAGGAACTTCTCCGAGATGGGCAATACCTTGACCTGAACCGGAGCCAGCCAGGTGGGGAAGGCACCGGCAAAATGCTCGATCAGAATGCCGATAAAGCGCTCGATGGAGCCAAAGGCTACTCTGTGGATCATAATCGGTCTGTGTTTCTCTCCGTCAGCCCCCGTATATTCCAGGTGGAAGCGCAAGGGCAGCTGGAAATCCAGCTGGATGGTTCCGCACTGCCAGGTTCTCCCGATGGAATCCTGCAGGTGGAAGTCAATCTTAGGACCGTAGAAGGCACCGTCCCCTTCATTGACCGCATAAGCCAGCCCCAGATCATCCAGGGCGCCTTGCAGGGCATTGGTAGCCAGCTCCCAATCCTCGTCACTTCCCATGGAATCCTCCGGTCTGGTGGAGAGTTCTACATGATATTGGAAGCCAAAGAGACGATATACCTCGTCAATCAGGCGGGCAACCCCCTTGATCTCCTCCCGGATCTGTTCCGGGGTCATGAAAATATGGGCATCATCCTGGGTAAAGCACCGCACCCGCATGAGGCCGTGCAGCTGGCCGGACTTCTCATGCCGGTGAACCAGACCCAGCTCCCCCAATCGCAGGGGCAGATCCCGATAGGAGCGGGGTTCGGACTGGTAAACCAGAACGCCCCCGGGGCAATTCATGGGCTTAATGGCATAATCCTGGTCGTCAATGACCGTAGTATACATATTATCCTTGTAATGATCCCAATGTCCGGAGGTCTCCCAAAGACTCCTGTTCAGGATAATGGGAGTGGAAATCTCCTGATAGCCATTCCTCCTGTGGAGCTCGTGCCAATAATCCAGCAGGGCATTCTTCAGGATCATACCCTTGGGAAGGAAGAAGGGGAATCCCGGGCCTGCCTCATGCATCAGAAAGAGTCCCAGCTCCTTGCCCAGCTTTCTGTGATCCCGCTTCTTGGCCTCTTCCAGCATGGTCAGATAGGCCTCCAGGTCGGCCTTCTTGGGAAAAGCTGTTCCATAGATACGGGTGAGCATCTTGTTATGCTCATCCCCTCTCCAATAAGCCCCTGCCAGGCTGGTCAGCTTAAAGGCCTTTACCGGCTTGGTGGACATCAAATGGGGTCCGGCGCACAGGTCGATAAATTCCCCCTGCTGGTAGAAGCTCAGCTGGGCATCCTCCGGCAGGTCCTGAATCAACTCCACCTTATAGGGCTCCTGACGCTGCTCCATCAATGCAAGGGCCTCTGCCCTGGGAAGGGTAAAGCGCTTGAGGGGAAGGGCTTCCTTGATGATCTTCTTCATCTCCCCCTCGATCTTGTCCAGATCCTCAGGGGTAAAGCCCCCCTCTATGTCAATATCATAGTAAAATCCATCTGCGATGGAGGGTCCGATAGCCAGTTTGGCCTGGGGATAAAGTCTCTTAATGGCCTGGGCCATAATATGGGAGGTGGTATGGCGATAAGCAGCCAGTCCCTCTGGATCATTGGCAGTCAAAATATTGAGCTGGCAGTCCGTCTCCACCAGATGGCGCAGATCCACCACCTGACCGTCCACTTCTCCTGCGGCAGCCATGCGGCCCAGTCCCTCACTGATATCCTGGGCAATCTCCAATACCGTCATGGGCTTGCTGTATTCCTTGGTTGAACCATCCTTCAATGTGATAATCATGACTTCTATACTTCTCCTCAATCCTTTTTGCATCTGCTTTTATCCCGGGCAGGGAACATGCTGCCCCGGTTGTCCGCTATATTCTCATTCATTATAAGCACCAAGCTTATTTTTGTCAACGACCCCCAAAGTCCTCCCCTCCCCCTTGACACAGGTTCCCTTTCTTCCTATAATTCTAGGTATGTGTGATAAGGAGGACTTATAGATGGATACCAACTACGAATTATATAAGGTTTTTTATCACGTAGCAGCCTCTCTTAGCTTCTCGGAGGCCTCCAAGCAGCTCTTCATCTCCCAATCGGCAGTCAGCCAGTCCGTCAAGGTACTGGAGAAGAAGCTGGGGCTTACCCTCTTCAATCGCAGCACCAAGCGGGTTCAGCTGACCCCGGAGGGGGAGATCCTCCTGCGCTATGTAGAACCTGCGGTACATCTGATCCAAAGGGGGGAGGCACAGCTGATGGAAGCCGGCACCCTGGGAGGGGGCCAGCTGCGCATCGGAGCCAGCGATACCATTTGCCGCTATTTCCTGATTCCCTACCTTAGCCAATTTCATAAGACCTTCCCCAATGTACATATCAAGGTAACCAACCAGACCTCCACCAAATGCGTGGATCTGCTGGAATCCGGCCAGGTAGATCTCATCGTGACCAATTATCCCAACTCCCACCTGCCGGAGCGGATGAAAACGGTACCCATTCATCGTTTTCAGGATATTTTTATCGCCGGAAGGGAATATTATCCGGATCTGCTGAATCAGGTCATCTCCCTCAAGGAGCTCCTGCAGTATCCCATCCTGATGCTGGACCGCAAAAGCACCACCAGCGAGTTCCTTCACCAGCTCTTCCAGCAGCACCAGCTGGATCTGGTGCCGGAGATTGAGCTGGGCAGCAATGATCTGCTGATTGATCTGGCCAATATCGGTCTGGGCATCGCCTTTGTGCCGGATTATTGTCTGCAGGACAAGGAAAGCCTCTTCCAGGTTCAGGTCAGAGAGGATCTGCCCAGCCGAGACCTGGTCATCGCCTACAACGCTTCCCTTCCCACCCCCCAGGCGGCTCGTGCCTTTATGCAATCCTTCCGAGACCCACAAGCGTCAGGGGGACAATAGCCGTCAGATTCCCTGACAGGCAGCAAGGGAGGGGCTGTCGCAAATCCCTCTGCGACAGCCCCTCCCTTCTTATTCTTCTTGTTCTTCTTATTCTTCTTATCCGCTCCCTGATCAGGCGCTCACCGGCTGTACTGCATATCGGTAGAGAATCTGTTCAAATTCCGGATTCCTTCCATAATACTGAACCGTCAAAGGACGAGTCAGGTCCATGCTCATCACTCCCAGCAGAGACTTCGCATCAATAATCACCCTATTGTAATAAATATTGATGTCGAACTCACATCTGGAAGCGGCCTGTACGAATTCCTCCACTTCTTCCACCGTGTGCAGTCTGATCTGTACTTTACTCTCAGACATCGTCATCACCCTCCGCTTTCGTTACGCAACATAATACTTAACAAATGAGAAGTCCTCACTTGTTAGGCGCTAGTATCTCACTTTCCGGAGGGTTTTGTCAAGTGACATTTTTAACAAAAATTTTACTCGCCCCTCCGGGAAAGTCCGGTTTTTTTACAGACAGCCTTGCCCGCATCCTCCAGAAAAGCATTTTGAATCTCTGCAAAACGACCCTCGTCTGCCGCTTTGGCATAATCGGTTTGTACCGGCATTCTGCCCAAAATCTCCAGCTCCAATCCCCTCGCGATCTCCTCCAAATGGCTTTCCCCGAAGATGGGAATTCTCTTCCCGCAGTCCGGACACTGGACATAGCTATAATTCTCCACCAGGCCCAAAACCGGTATATTCATCATCTGAGCCATCTTACAGGCCTTGGTCACAATCATTTTCACCAGATCCTGGGGAGAGGTGACAATGACCACCCCTTCCACCGGCAGGGACTGGAAGACGGTCAGGGGTACATCCCCGGTTCCCGGAGGCATATCCACAAAGAGGTAGTCCAGGCTGCCCCAAACCACATCCGTCCAGAACTGCTTGACCATGTTGGCGATGACAGGACCCCGCCAGATCACCGGCTCCTCCTCCCCGGGAAGCAGGAGGTTAATGGACATGACCTTGATGCCGTTGGCGGTCAGGGGAGGATAGATTCCATTGTCATCCGCCTCCGCCGGGCCCTTCAGGCCGTACATATGGGGAATGGAGGGTCCTGTAATATCCGCATCCAGAATTCCCACCTTATAACCCTTGGCTGCCAGGTCATTGGCCAGGGAGGCGGTCACCATAGACTTGCCTACTCCTCCCTTGCCGCTGACTACCCCCACCACGTGGCCGATACGGGAGTAGAGATTCAATTCCGCCCGGAAATTCGGCTTCTGCTGGGTCTTGCTGCTGCATCCCTCGCAGCTATCCTTGGAACATGATTCATTGTTGCATTCTTTTCCCATCGTAAAATCCCCCATTTCTTTCTTGGTCGGATGACTGGATGCATCCCTTGGTGACGCTCTTATTTGACAAATTGGTCTATAGCCTTATTCAGCTCCTCCAGAGCCTGGGTATCTCCGCTCTCCACCGCATCCACGATGCAATGGGTGATATGATCCTGGAGGATCACCTTACCCGTATTATTGATGGCCGATTTCACCGCGGAAAGCTGGATCAACACCTCACTGCAGTCCCTGCCGCTCTCCACCATACGCTTGATAGACTCCAAATGACCGATGGCACGGGAAAGTCGATTCAAGACTGCCTTGGTATGCTGATGGGTATGGGTGTGGGTATGCTCATGGGTATGTTCGATGACCGTCCCATCTTCCAGCACATGCGTATGCTTCTCTCTTGATAAATGTTCCATCCTATGACCTCGCTATCCTGTCCTTCTATGCCCTGGTTCTATGCCGCAGCATATGGTTCATTATACCCCATTTCCCATAAAACACAAGGAAAATCACTCCGGTTCTGCCTCGTCAAATTCCACAATGGTATAGAAGCCCCTGCTGGTCTGACGAATCTCCTTCACAATCCCCTTGGTGGATTGCAATCTCTCATAGGCCTGATAATTCCGGCTCATGGCAATGGCCGGAACAATGGTATAGTAATAAGAAGTGGGGAGAGCACTCTCCGTCACGGTCACCTCCTCTTCCACCTCCAGCAAACCCTGGCGTTCCATCTTAAATTCCATTCTGCGCACCATCATCCCCCCTTTTTTCCTTCCCCCACCGACATGCGAGCATGTCGTGGGCTCTGGCTTTTGACACTGTAA
>CAVLCU010000117.1:0-8245 GCA_963661545.1 Lachnospiraceae bacterium
CCGGCGAAAGAGGTGAAGTTACATTACTGACGCTGGAGGATCTTTACCAATAATTGGTTTGGGTGTCAAAACACCCAAACTCAAGGACATTGCAGAGCGATATGATATTGTGCTCACGGATGTTCTGGCGGAGCTTACGGACGATCTGTGTTCCGCTATCGGTTCGCTGACCAATGCCAGCAAGATCGCAAATACCCTCCGCACGGTAAAGGGCGTTTCTGTTTCCAGCACTACCATTTCCAATTATCTGAGCTATCTGACGGAATCGTTTCTGTTCAGCAATGCGAAGCGGTACGATTTGACACTCCCCCTGCCTTTAGGCCTGGGGAGTGTCAAGGGCGACAATCCAGCGTGTGACTTAGAACGGTATCGTATTGCAGATATGAAACGCAACAGCGAAAATCTCAATGGATGGTTATACCGAACGGTACGTACGGTGCTGTTATCAGGAATTCCTGATAACAGCACTTATCCCGACTTTATGGTTATCCCGAAAACTATTGGTGAACCACCAGTTTCCGGCAATAGTCATGTGAAAAGTCAGGATAACTTTTTATAATGAAAGCTCATTATTCAACATAGGAGGTTTCATTATGGAGAAAGATATTTTTACTATTATCGAAAGAGCGAAGGAGGTGCTTAAGGAGCTCGGGTTATCAGGTAGCACCATCCGCACTTATCAGGAGCGGAGCTTCAACCAGGTTGCCAGGAAGTATGAAAGCAGCGGCATCCAGCAGTTCCATCCAGGGCTCATGGATGAACTGCTGAAAGACGCAGAAGACCAGTTCAATAACGGCGCCATATCCAGGAAATCCTGGAATTGGAGAGTCCGGGGCATCCGGGTTCTCAATGAAATATATGAAACAGGGACATTCCAATGGAAGGTTTACCAGAAAAAACACACAGCCGAGTTCCCCGAACCATTTGCAGGGCTTGGAAATTCGTTCCTTGAAAGCCTTACTATAAACCGCAACTCACTTAGAAGCATAAAAAGCATTACCGTTCGGTTTTTCTGTTTCATCAAGGACAGGGGCATAACAAACACAAATGCCATCTCCACGGATGACCTGCGAGCCTTTCTGTCTAAGATGCACGAGACAAGGGCGGGCAGCATGGATGAAGTCGTCTCGACGATGAAGAAGCTGTTCCTGTATCTTGCCAGGACCGGGCATGAACCGGGCAGCCACTGGATGCTGCTGTCTGCCCCCAGGAGCCGTGGCCATAAAGTAAAGCCTGCAATGGCGCAGGAGGAGCTGGCATTGGTCATCAGCCAGGTTGACAGGGGAACGGCACCCGGGAAACGAGACTTTGCAATCTTATCCCTTGCCGTAACGACAGGCCTGCGCGCAGGCGATATCACATCCCTCGCACTGACAGACATCCATTGGAAAGAGTTGGAAATACATCTTGCACAAGGGAAAACCGGAAAAAGGGTTGCCCTGCCGCTGCAGCCCCCGGTCCGTGACGTGCTTGCTGATTACATCCTGAATGAACGCCCGGAGTCGTCAAGCAGGAAAGTGTTTTTAAGGAGCAGCGCACCGTATGATGCATTGCGTGATGGCGCTTCTGTTGCCTGTATATTCCGGAGATACCTGAAGAAAGCCGGGATAAAACATGCCGTAAATGACGGGAGAACTTTTCATGGCATCCGCAGGGCCGTTGGAACCTCAATGGTTTCCAATGGCGTACCTGTCACCACGGTTTCACAGGTCCTTGGACATCAGGCCATCCGTGCCACCAGGCAGTATATTTCGTTAGATTTACAGGGACTCAGAAAGTGCGCCCTCCCTATGTCTTCGTTAGGAGGTGCCCATGAACTTCCTTGAAAACCAGATAGAAGACATGCTCCAATATAAAGAAAGCCTTGGGTATTCCCGGCGAACTTATTCATATTTCCTGAATGACCTTGCAAGGCACCTTTCACAAAAAGGCATTAACAGTGGGAAGTTAATGATTGCTGATATCATGCCCTGGTGCACGCAGCGGGATACGGAGAAACCGGAAGGGTTCCGCCGCAGGATGACCGCAGCCAGGGAACTGACAAAATACCTTTACGTCATAGGGGAATGTGACGGCATCCTGTCAATGGATTCGATTCCTTCCATACACAGGTATACCCCGTATCTTTTTACGGACGCGGAATTGCAGGCAGTGTTCCAAAGCTGCGATGCCCAGAAAAACACTGCAAGGAACCCTCTGTATAAAGATATCATTGCCGTTATCTACCGCCTGATTTATTTTTGTGGCCTCAGGCCTAACGAAGGCCGTGAATTATACAGGAAGGACATTGACACGGAAAAGCACACGTTGCTGGTCCGAAAGAACAAGACCCACAAGGAACGCATGATTCCTATGGCTGAGGATTTGTCGGACCTTTGCGAAAGATATATCGAAAAGAGGGATGCCCTGTTTCCTGATTCGGAGTACCTGTTCCCGGCAGCTACGGGGAAGGCATATCCGGCGAAATGGCTGACACAGCAGTTCCGCCAGATATGGAACCATGCATTTCCCGGAAAGAAAGATGCCCGCATCCGGGTATACGATTTGCGGCATCGGTTCGCCACGGCGGTCCTGATGGAATGGTTTGAAAGGGGCGAGGACATTTATACGGCACTTCCATACCTGAGCGCCTACATGGGGCACAGTGATTATAAGGATACTGCCTATTATATCCACTTGCTGCCGGAACGCCTCTTGAAATCATCGGCAGTCAACTGGATGCATTTCCAGAACCTGATTCCGGAGGTGGATGCCCATGACTAAGGACTCAAAAGCATTCTACCAGATGGTCCGGGATTTCCTGACGGTTTATCTTCCGAAGCAGAAAGCTGCAAGCCTTAATACGATGCGTTCATACAGGGCGGCATTGAACATGTACCTGGAGTTTTCATGCAAAGAGCTGGGAATTAAGCTCGACGGTTTCGGCTTTGCCCTTGCCACCAGGGAGCTGCTTGAAAGGTTTCTGCAGTTCTTGGAGGATGAATGCCATTGCACCGTAACAAGCAGGAACCAGAGGCTTGCAGCCATCCGCCGGTTTTTCAGATATGCATCTGAAAGGGACCCGGTTCTCATGTCGTGCTACCATGAAATCTCCTTGATACCTGTGAAAAAGGTGCCAGACCATGAAGTTGAGTTCTTTTCAGAAAAAGTGTTGGAAGCAATACTGGCGATGCCCGATACTTCCACCAGGAAGGGCATCCGAGACCTTGTGTTCATGATACTGCTATATGACAGCGCTGCACGCATTCAGGAAATCCTGGATGTAAAGCTCAGGGATTTGCACATCATTGGTGACGAGCGATACATTGTCCTGACCGGGAAAGGCGGCAAAACCCGTCTGGTGCCTTTAATGCAGAAAACCGTAGACCACTTGAAAAAATACATAAACCTGTTCCATAGCGGCAGTGGCGATGCAGAATACCTCTTCTATGTAACACGGAAAGGAATCCGCAACCAAATGTCACAGGACAACGTATCGAAGTTTGTTAAGAAGTATGGCAAGGCCGCAAGGGAACAATGCCGTGAAGTCCCGGAACATTTGTATGTGCATATGTTCCGCCATTCCAGGGCAATGCACCTTTACCGTAACGGGATGCCCATGCCCTTGCTTTCTGAATGGCTGGGCCATGCCCAGATGGAAACAACCTTAAAATACTATGCAAACGCAGATGTTAAAATGAAACAGGAAGCCATTGAAAAGGCCACTTCAGGTTTTAACCCTATCATCAGCGCTGCTGTTGATTTCACATTTGATAATGATGCTGAAATACTCAAGAGATTGTATGGATTAATGTGAAATATTATCCCGACTTTTCACATGACTATTGCCGGAAACTGGTAGTTCACCAATAGTTTTCGGGATAACCATAAAGTCGGGATAAGTGCTGTGAGAGGACGGCGGTTAGTCACCGCCTCCTACTCGATTGCCAGGAGTAAACGTCCGGGGCTTTCAGAGTACTATTTTTTGAAGACCATGGTGGTATCACTCTCGGTCAGGGAAATGGTATTGCCCTTCAGGGTAGCTGTGATGGTGTCACCGTCAGCGGTCATCGACAGCTGATTGCCGCTTTGCGTCCAGGTTCCTTCTCCGTTCATACCCTCATCCAGGGATGCGGCATCCAGGATGAAGGTTCCATCCTCCTTGATCTCCAGGGTTACGCTGAAGTCCGCAGCTTCCTCTCCCAGCAGGGACTTTAAATCGCTGACCGTCAATGAGACACCCCCGGATTCAATACTCTCCAGGTTGTAGACTCCGGTGGGCTTGCTGCCGCCGCAGGCTGCCAGGCCAAACAGGCAGAGAAGCACCAACATCAGGGCAGTGAGCTTGGATAAAAGGTTTCTCCTCATGATAGAATCTCCTCCTTCAAGAAAATGTAAATGGATGAATGCCGGTTTTTCCGGCCCTTTGATGAAGTCAGTTTATCATAATTATCCGGGAAGGGCAAGTAAATTGTCAAAAAAAAGGATACAATCAAAAAAAATAAATGAAAACAACTGGTTAGAAAGCCCCGTGTGCATTCATCCAGGTCAGCAAATCCTGAAAGAACTCCTCTCGGTTTGCCTCGTTGAGAAGCTCATGGCGGGCATGTTCATATAATTTCAGACTGACATCCCGGATTCCGGCGGACCGGTAGAGCTCGCAGGCCAGGCTGGGGCCCTTTCCGTAGTCCCCTACGGGATCCTCAGCCCCGGCCACCAGCAGAAGGGGAAGGTCCTTGGGAATTTTCTGAATATTTTTTCTGCCCGAGAGAAAGCGAATGCCCCGAAGCATATCCCGAAAGAGGCCCACGGAGGAAATCCCCCCGCAGAGGGGATCGGCCAGATAAGCATCCACATTGGCCTCATTGCAGCTCAGCCAGTCATAGGGGGTACGGGGATTGGGGATTCGCTTGTTGTAACCGCCGAAGACTATATTTTGCAGCCTCCGGCTATGGTATTTGACTCCCCGGCATTTGGCCGTCAGACTGGCAATTCCCAGCCCAAGCGTCACCAGCAGGGGGCTTTGCTGGCCGGTGCCGCAGAAGATAGCAGCAGAGAAGTCCTCAGGACATTGAATGACGTAGGTGCGGCTGAGAAAGCTGCCCATGCTATGACCGAAGAGAATCCGGGGAAGGCCGGGGAATCTCTCCTCCAGTCGATCGTGAAGGGCTTTCATATCCCGAACTACCGTATTCCAACCATCCTTTTCCGCAAAAAATCCCCGGTTTTCCTCAGCGCAGATACTCTGCCCGTGCCCCAGGTGGTCGTTGGCAAAGGCGGCGATTCCCTGGGCAGCCAGAAATTGCATAAAAGCATCATATCTCTCCTTGTGCTCCGCCACCCCATGGGCAATCTGAACCCAGGCGACCACCTTGCCTGCCGGAAGAAAACCCTCTACATGGATCGGGGTCTTTTGGTCAGCGGATAAAAAAGTAAATTTTTCGCTTTGTATCATCATTGATCTCCTTGTCTTGTGATAATATCTCCCTGCTTCCGTCCGGGGCTTTTCCTGTTATTCCTCATTTGCTAATTTTGCGGAAAGCTGCAGGTAAAATACCTCGTTGAAATCCTTGAAATTTACCTGACAGAGTTCCTCAATCTTGCGCAGACGGTATTTGAGGGTATTAAGGTGGATGTGCATCTGCCGGGCAGTATCGATCTGAATGAGGCTGTGACAGAGGTAGGCGCACAGGGTCTGATACAGGTCGGTTTTATGCTGTCGGTCGTAGTTTTTCAGAATCTCCAAAGCCGGATGAAGCAGAGCATCATTCGCATGATCCTTGCTCAGCTGCTGCAGCATATGGGGAAGGGCCAAATCCTGGCAATAACGGATACCGGCTTTGTCCCTTTGATTCAGGGCAAATTGCGCCTGAAGACAAGCTTTTTGCAGTCCCTTCAGCCCATGCAGGGGCATGGAAATTCCCATGGAAAAATTCTTGGCCGGAATCTGCCTTTGCAGATGAGCCGTGAGGGCAGAAAGGGATCTTTCCTCTGTTAATATGGCAATGGTGTCCTCATATTCACAGGCCAGGCAGGAGAAGGATTGACTCTCCAAGCTATCCACCAACACCCTTCGCATGGTGTGATTTTGAATGGATAGGGGGCGAAGCAGAAGCAGACGCCCCCGGGAGGAGAAGGCAAGCCTTTGTTCCAGCCGCTGGGAGATTTGGGCCGGTATCTCCTGGCCGGAGAGGAGCTGCTTCAGGGCGGAATGATCCGATTGCAGGAGAGAGTTTGCACTGTGGAATTCTGCTGCCTGGGACAGGAAGGGGGCAATAAAATCTTCCATCACGCAGCTCTTCAATTCCCGCACCGGGGTGGAGGAAAAATTCATGATAAAGCCGATTCTTTCCTTGTCCTGCAGCAAATAGCGGGAGACGCAGTGAACCTGGGGGGAATCATTCTGGTACATGATTTGGGCAAAATGGGACAGATCATGGGAAATTCGTCCATGGACATCGGTAATGGAGATTCCCATGCTATGGGGATCAATCTTTTTTTTCACTGTCCCTCCCATGTCGGTCAGAAGGTTGTGGGGAAGAGGCTTATCGTTGGACTTGCCCAGGAGTTCCCCCTCAATACTGAAAACCAGAAGAGGATCCGGCAATACTTCCTGCAGAATCGTCAACATAGAAGCCAGAGGAAGTCCCTGCTGGGACGCCAGGTAAAGCTCCTGCTCGAAGTGGTTGTAATAATCAAAGGCGGACAGGACTCGATTCAAGAGCTCTGTGTAGTCGGTTCCCCGGCAAATAATATTATTTTTCCCGTTGGCCAGGATCATGCTGTCCTCCCACTGAGGATCCTGGAAAAAGGCGCCGGCATTTCCAATATAGACATAAGACAGGGAGGACACATCCGGCTGTTCGGACAGGAAACGAATCCCTGATATAGTCATATGGTCGTTCTGGATCTGACACCGTATGTCATAATCGGACAGGTGGTCAGCGAGGATGGACATGCTGAGCTTCATGGAGATCTCCTTTGGCTGAAACAGACAAATGATCTGTTTTCTCTGATAAAATTCTTATGGGTGGAAGACATGGTGCTTTTTTTCTGACCAGGTTATACTTAAGGTACATAAGGTAGTTGCGGGCATGTCGGGGGTTGGGTCTTTTGCCCCTGTAATTGATTCTATCACAAAATCTTTATCTGAAACAGACAAAAATGGAGGTATTTTATGGGAGAACAGGTGAAATTTGATTTCAAGGGGAACTATCTGAATTTGTTGGCTCATCAGCCGACTACCATGATTCCCAATTCTTTTGTAGGAAACAAAATCTATGGCTTTGGAGCCATCAACGGACCGGCCATCGAAAAGGGCAACCAGTATGGGGACGGCCTGGATGGATTTGGCACCAAATGGGAGTATCCTTCTACAGGCGGCGGAGCGGCGGTGCCGGATGTCAATGATACGATTTTGGACGATGTGGCGGATTGGAGAGAAAAGGTTACCATTCCCGATCCCGCAGCTTATGATTGGAAGGCGGCTTATGCCATGGAATGCAAAATTCTTGGGGAGCCGGACAGGGAACAGAATGTGGTGGATTTTGGATTTGGCAACGGGGTTTATGAGAGACTGGCTGCCCTGATGGGATTTGCGGGAGCCTTGATGGCTCTGGCTGAGAATCCGGAGGAGGTCTATGCCTTGATGGAGGCGATCACCGATTATAAGGTGAAGGCTCTGGAGTATATTATCGAGGCCTATCATCCGGATACCATCACCTATTTTGACGATATCGCTACCCAAAGGAGCCTCTTCATGTCCCCGGAGGCCTATCGGGAGGTGATCAAGCCTCACCATAAGCGCTTTGCCCAGGAATGCCGGAAGAGGGGGATTATTCCTATCTATCATTGCTGTGGCTATGCAGAAGAGCTGGTGGAAGACTTCATAGACTGTGGTTGGGCCGGCTGGACCTCCGTTCAGGTCAGCAATGATGTCGAAGGCCTCATACAGAAATATGGAGACCGTTTTGCTTTCATGGGTGGCTTTGATTCCAACGGAAAGCCAGGCAGTGAGACAGCAAGCCAGGAGGAGGTAGTGGAGGAAGTAAAACGCTGTCTGGACACCTATGGAAAATACCACAAGGGCTACTGCTTCTTTGGCTTCCGGGTGGTCAATAGCTTGGATCCTGCCAAGGTTGGAGAGGCCATGGGCGTTCTGGTGAAGGCAGTGATGGATTATAGTATGCAATTGTTTATGGAAGGAAAATAAGGTTACAGTGTCAAAAGCCAGAGCCCACGACATGCTCGCATGTCGGTGGGGGAA
>CAVLCU010000118.1:0-8214 GCA_963661545.1 Lachnospiraceae bacterium
GACATTATTTAAAATCCCTGTGGGATATTCTGAAGGAAAATTGGAAAAGCCTGCTCTTGTTTGAAATCGCTTTTCGTGTCATAACGGCTGTACTCTTCCTGGAGGGGGGAGGATGGCTGGTGAAACAGCTTCTGCGTTACCAGGGCTATAGTTATATGACCTTGGAGAATTATGAACGCTTTATTTCCCATCCCATGACCCTTCTGGTTCTGACGGCTGCCTTGCTGCTGACCTTCTTTGTCATCCTCTTTGAATGCTACGGGATTCTTATCTGTTTTGAGAGGAGCTGGAGAAGGGAAGGGATTACCATGCTGGGCATGATCCGGGCTGGTTTCCAGGGCTGCGGCCGTATGGTTCGCAGGTATCCCTTGCGGTGGATCCTCTATATGGCAGGCTGTGCCCCTTACTTCTATTTTCACCTTATCCTCTGGGATTATTCCAAGGCAAAGCTGGTCATGGTAACCATGCAGAAGATCTATGAGAAGATGCCCACCTGGCTCTTTGTCTCTGCCCTGGTTCTCCTTCTGGGAGGCTCCCTGATCTTTTCCTTTACCATGCCTTTTCGGCTGCTGCGGTTGGAGGGGGGCAAGAAGGTTCGGCGTCACACAGCTGCCATGCTCAGGGGGGAGTGGAAAAGGGATTTTCTGTGTTCCTTCCTGCTGCAGGGTCTGGTATTTGTGATCACCGGGATTCTCTATCTCCTGGCCCTGCTGGTTATGGTTGCCTGGATCCGTATGACCAGAACCAGTGGTAGCCGGGTGAGTGCGGTTCTGATCTATGGCGGCTGGGTTCGGATGGCTATCGGCATTCTGGCAGGTGCCCTGGGAACCACAGCAGGGCTTCTCTATACCTATACCTTCTTTGCCCGGTCTGAGAAACCCATGGCCTATCGGCAGACACAGGCGCCCCGGGGACGTTTTCGACAGGTGATGACGGGAAGCTTTATGACCCGGATGCTTACCCTGCTGATCTTTGCCCTGGAGGCAGTGCTGGTGGTTTACCTGGCTGGCACTACCATACCGGATAAGAGCTCCTCCCAGAATTATGTTGCTGTAACGGCGCATCGGGGAGGCGCCCGTATGGCGCCGGAGAATACCATCAGCGCCCTGGCATATGCGGTAGAGGCTATGGCGGATTATGCGGAGATTGATGTTCAGGAGACCAAGGATGGGGAAATCGTCCTTTTGCATGACAGCAATCTGAAACGGGTGACAGGATTGAATGCCAATATCTGGAATCTGACCTATGATGAGGTCAGCCAGCTGGACGCCGGCATCAAGTTCCATAAGAAGTTTAGAGGAGAGAAGATTCCTACCCTGGGGCAGGCCCTGGAATATTGTCAAGGCAAGCTGCGTCTCAATATTGAAATCAAATACAATGGCCACAACAGTCAGATTGTCCGTAAGGTCGTCAATATCATCCAGGAGAATGATTTTCAGGATAAATGTGTGGTGACATCCATGAATTATAAGTTTCTCACCCAGATCAGAGAACTGGCTCCGGAGATTAAGACGGGATATATCATGTCCATGATCTACGGGGATCTGTCCGCCCTGACAGATGCGGATTTCTTCAGTGTCAAATATACCTATCTCAATCAGGCCTTTGTCCGCCGGGCTCATGCCCTGGGTAAGGAGGTATGGGCCTGGACTCCCAATTATCAGGGAGACATGCAGCGCATGGTAGATTGTAAGGCAGACAACATTATCACGGATGACCCGGAGTTGGTGCGTAAGGTTATTTTGGGTGAGCTGAGCCAGCAGCCCTCCTTCCGGACTCTGCTGCGCTATGCTCTGAAATAGCAGCCTGCAAGCCATCTGGCATGACAGAGGTGAGAACATAGGAGGACTTCTTCTGTGAAAAAGAGAGAAAAAAAACCGAAGAGCGGGGAGTACTTTGATTATAATCTGCTGGCAGTGATGATCCTGCTGATCTGTTTTGGCCTGGTGATTTTGTATAGTGCCAGTTCCTACTCTGCCTCTGTGGATCCTTTGATCAATGATGATATGTTTTATCTGAAGCGGCAGGCCTTATTCAGCCTTGGGGCAGTGGCAGCAGCCCTGGTGATTTCCAGAATCAATTATCATTTCTTCTTGAAGCTGGCTCCCTTGCTCTACCTTCTGGCTCTTGGGGCCATGGCCCTGGTGAAGACCAGTCTGGGGGTAACGGCAGGAGGAGCCAGACGGTGGCTCAGCATAGGGGGGGTTCGATTCCAGCCCTCGGAAATTGCCAAAATTGCGGTCATTCTTTTCCTGACCTATGTAATTCTGCGGATGGGACGCAAGGTGGAAAGGGGAAAGGCTGTGACAGTTCTCCTCCTTTTGGGGGGGCTTCAGGCCTGGGCAGCCTACTATTTTACAGAGAATCTCAGTACTGCACTGATTATTTTTGCTATTTCCTGTGTGATGGTCTTCCTGGCTCACCCCAAGACCAAACCCTTCCTGCTGATCCTGGGTCTGCTTGCTGCCTTGGTGGCGGTGGGCCTTTATTTCCTTACCCATTACGTGGAAAGCAGTAAGCTGTTTCGAATCCGCCGCATTCTGGTCTGGGCAGATCCGGAGAAGTATGCTGCTGACGGAGGGTATCAGGTATTACAGGGACTCTATGCCATCGGTTCCGGAGGCTTCTTTGGCAAAGGATTGGGCAACGGGACGCAGAAGTTATCCATCCCGGAGGCACAGAACGATATGATTTTCGCTGTGGTTTGTGAGGAACTGGGGATGTTCGGAGCGATTCTTCTGCTCCTTCTCTTCGGATACCTTCTGTACCGCCTCCTGGTCATTGCCCAGAATGCCCCGGATCTCTACGGAACCCTGGTGGTCAGCGGTATATTTGTCCATATTTCCCTGCAGGTTATCCTGAATATTTGTGTGGTGATCAATGCAATTCCCACCACAGGGGTTACCCTGCCCTTCATCAGCTATGGGGGAACCTCCCTGCTTTTTCTGGCAGCGGAGATTGGGATGGCGTTGGGAGTTTCCCGGAAGATAGGCCATAGAGAAGTCAGGGAAGCAAAAGCATGAGGAAGACGAAAGGAGCGGACATCAGTGCCGCAGAAGGAGGCTGCTATGACAGAAAACAATTTGATGATGGAGATGACCGGGTATTATGGGGGAGACCCGGCAAGAATTCAGCATTTTATGAAGGTTTATGCCTATGCGAAGCTGATCGGAGAGATGGAGAAGCTGGATCCTTCGACAGAGAAGATCTTAGAAATCGCCGCCCTTGTACATGATATCGGCATTAAAGAGAGCGAGGAAAAATACGGAGACAGCAAGGGACCCCACCAGGAAGAGCTGGGCCCGGCGATTGCCGAGAAAATGCTGACTCACTTGGGTTATGAGGAAAAGGTCATCCAAAGGGTCTCCTATCTTGTGGGGCATCATCATACCTACCATCAGATAGAAGGCCTGGATTATCAGATCCTTGTGGAGGCAGATTTTCTGGTCAATCTCTACGAAGAGCAGGCAAGCGAACCTGCGATTCGGACTGCCTATGAGAAAATCTTTCGGACAGAGACCGGAAAGAAATTATGCCGGACCATCTTCCCTTTTGACACCCTCGACTAACAGACAAAAACATAAAGAAACATATTGACAAATCTCCCCCAACCCATTACACTTGTGGCGGAGGAAAAGCCCTCGTGGATATTTACTAACTAGCGAAATCAAAGGAGACATGTTTGATGCTTGAAAAAATGCAGCAGATTCTCGCGGAGCAGTTTAACTGTGAGGAGGATTCTATTACAGAAGAAACCAATTTCAAAAACGATCTGGGAGCCGATTCATTGGATTTATTTGAGCTGGTGATGGCCCTGGAGGAAGAGTATTCCATAGAGATTCCGGCCGATGATCTGACGGATTTGACAACAGTGGGTGCAGTAATTGATTACTTAAGAGACAAGGGTGTGGAAGTTTAATTCCACACTTTTTGTTTAAGAAGGGAGGATTGGAATGAGTGTAGAGTATCTGAAAACTATCCTGAATGAGAGCAAGAATGTCGTTTGTCTTCTGGGGCGGTCTCTGGCAGCCAATTATGGATGCGATTTTTACAATGATATGTATGGAGATGAGATCGAGCTGAAATACGGCTATTCCTCTGAGGAGATTTTTTCCAGTGTATACTTCAATAATCGTCCCGCAAGCTTTTACGAGTTTTACAGGGAGGAACTGCTGAAGAAGCGTGGGGCGCCCACAGAGTGTGATTATGCCCTTCGCCGAATGGAAGAGGATGGGAAGCTTCTGGGAATTGTCACCAGAGGAGTCCTGAATTTCAGTAAGCGGGCAGGCTGCAGGAATGTGATTCAGCTCTATGGCAGTGTGGATGACAATGTCTGCCCCCGCTGCGGCATTCATTATGATGCCAAATATATCCTGGATCATACCCCGGTTCCTCATTGCCGGGAATGCGGATCTGTCCTGCACCCGGGAGTGGCCTTGCGGGGGGAGATCCTGGATAATAAGGTGATGACCTGGGCAGCAGATCTGGTATCCAGAGCAGATACCTTGCTGGTGGTAAGCTGCAACCTTCAATCCACCCTGGCCTCTCTGGTGAAGTATTTCAGAGGCAATAGGATCGCTCTTGTGAATACGAAGGAGCATTTTTCGGATCACAGGGCAGATTGCGTCTGTATCGGCGATATCAATGAAATCATGAAAGAGGCTTATCCGGTTCGCCGGTGAGGAAGACAGTTCCTGCGGGAGTTCCCCTGGAGGCTGCAGGCTGGCATCGTCTCCCTCACATCAGGAAAGCCAAAAGAAGAATATAGGAGCGGAAGAGAAATGAGTAAAGTAAAGACCAGATTTGCCCCCAGTCCTACGGGAAGGATGCACGTGGGGAATCTGCGGACGGCATTGTATGCCTATTTAACAGCCAAGCATGAGGGAGGCAGCTTTATGCTGCGCATTGAGGATACGGATCAGGAGCGTTTCATGGAGGGAGCCCTCGATATCATTTACCATACCCTCAAGGAGACGGGGCTGGAGCATGACGAGGGACCGGACAAGGATGGGGGAGTTGGCCCCTATGTACAGAGTGAAAGGAATGCTCAGGGGATCTATCTGCAGTATGCCAGGCAGCTGATTGACCAGGGAGATGCCTATTATTGTTTCTGTGACAAGGAACGGCTGGAATCTCTCCACCGGGTGGTGGCAGGCAAGGAGATCTCGGTCTATGACAAGCATTGCCTTCACCTGTCCAAGGAGGAGATTGAGGTCAATCTGGCAGCGGGAAAGCCCTATGTCATTCGTATGAATATGCCGACGGAGGGAACCACCTCCTTTCATGATGAGATTTACGGGGATATCCGGGTAGACAATGCAGAGCTGGATGATATGATCCTTATCAAGTCCGATGGCTATCCTACCTACAATTTTGCCAATGTGGTGGATGACCATCTTATGGGAATCACCCACGTGGTACGGGGCAATGAATACCTGTCCTCCACCCCCAAATACAACCACCTCTACCAGGCTTTCGGCTGGGAGATACCGATTTATATCCATTGTCCCCTGATTACCAACGAAGAGGGGCAGAAGCTGAGCAAGCGCAGCGGTCATTCCTCCTATGAGGATCTGATCGATCAGGGTTTTCTGACGGAGGCTGTGGTGAATTTTGTAGCCCTCCTGGGTTGGAGTCCCTCCGAGGAAAGAGAGATGTATACCCTGCCGGAGCTGGTGGAGGCCTTTGATTATCGCCGTATCAGCAAATCCCCGGCGGTATTTGATATGACCAAGCTGAAGTGGATGAACAGTGAATACATGAAGCTCCTGGATGAGGAGGTCTTCTATAAGAAGGCTTTGCCCTATCTGCAGAAGGTCATCACCAAGGAGATGGATCTTCATAAGATCGCCCATATGGTGAAGACCCGGATCTCGGTTTTGCCGGAGATCTGCGATATGGTTGACTTTTTTGAGAGGGTTCCGGACTATGATGTCCAGCTCTATGTCCATAAGAAGTCCAAATCCACCCTGGAGTCCTCTTTAGCCATCCTGCAGGAGACCCTTCCCCTGCTGGAGGGGGCGAAAGCCTGGGACAATGACGGACTCTTCCAAATCCTGTCTGCCTATGCAGGGGAAAAGTCCTATAAGATCAACCAGGTTATGTGGCCCCTTCGGGTGGCAGCCTCCGGCAAGCAGACCACACCTGCCGGCGCCACGGAGATTCTGGAAGTCATCGGCAAGGCAGAGGCGGTGGAACGGATCCGGACAGCCATTGAAAAGTTGAACCATGCAATTTAACGAAGAACAGAAAAAAGCAGTAGAACATACCCAGGGGCCTATGCTGGTTTTGGCAGGCCCCGGATCGGGGAAAACAGCAGTGATTGCAGGGCGTCTCTGCAGGCTGATCCAAAAGGGAGTCTCTCCTTCCTCTATCCTGGTGGTAACCTTTACCCGGGCTGCCGCTGCTGAGATGAAGGAGAGATTTCTCCGTCAATCCGGCACATCCTCTACCTCGGTGACCTTTGGAACCTTTCATGGTGTCTTTTATGGAATTCTCCGCCATACCTGGCATATTTCCGGACAAAATATCATAAGTGAAGACCAGAAAAGCCAGCTTCTGCAGGAACTGGTGACCCATTTTTACAAGGATGCGGAGCGGGAGATCGATCTTCCCCGGTCGGTCAGCAAGGAGATCAGCACCCTCAAGAGCGGCTGCCTGGAGCTGGAACATTTCTATTCTGCGGTCCTTCCCCAGGAGACATTTCGCAAAATTTACCGGGAATATCAAGCCTGGATGAAGGAGAACCGGAAGCTGGACTTTGACGATATCATGGTCTGGTGCCGCCGCCTCTTTGACCAAAGGCCGGAGGTCCTAAGGCTTTGGCAGACCAAATTTCAATATATTTTGATCGACGAGTTTCAGGATATCAGCCCCCTGCAATATGACATCGTGAAGCGCCTGGCTTTGCCGGAGAATAACCTCTTCATCGTGGGGGATGACGACCAGTCCATCTATCGCTTCCGGGGGGCCAATCCGGGAATTATGCTGAATTTTCCCAAGGATTATCCCCATGCCCAAAAGGCGGCTTTGGAGACGAACTACCGGAGCACTCCGGAGATTCTGACCTGCGCCGGTCGCCTCATTGCCGGGAACCAAAAGCGATTCGCCAAGAGTATCCAGGCCAGCCAAGCGGGAGGGGCTCCGGTGGACTTGCAAATCTTTGACCATGTGCGGGAGGAGACCCTGGAGCTGGCCAAAAGCATCCGACAGAAGGCCCAGGAAGGCCTTCCCTATGAAAAAATGGCTGTCCTGTCCAGAACCAATATGGGCTGCCGGGCGGCGGCAGAGCAATTGATGGCCTGGCAGATTCCCTTCTGTGCAGGGGATATCATTCCCTGCATCTACGACCACTGGATTGCCAAAAACGTTCTGGCTTACCTAAGGATTGGGGCAGGCAGCCGGAAAAGGGGGGATTTCCTCCAGATCTACAACCGTCCCAATCGTTATTTTACCCGAGAGGCCTTTGATGAAGCCCAGATCTCCTTTGATCATCTCTATCAATATTATGAGGAAAAGGAGTGGATGTGCCAGCGGGTGGAGCAGCTGGAGCAGGACTTGCAGGTTTTAGGGCAGCTGGCCCCCTATGGAGCCATCCAATATGTTCGCCGGGGAATCGGATATGAATCCTATGTGCGTGAATATGCCCGGGCACGGAATCTTCCGACGGAAGAACTGCTGCAGGTTCTGGATGAGCTGGCAGACTCCGCCAGGGCTTTCTCCAGCCTGGCGGCCTGGGAGAAGCATATCCTTCAATACCGGGAGGAGCTGCGCAAGCAGGACCATAAGGATAGCAGGAGGGCCAGAGAAGGGGTGATGCTATCCACGCTTCACGCCTCCAAGGGTATGGAATATGCCCAGGTCTATATCCTGGATGTCAATGAAGGGGTGATTCCCTATCACAAGGCGGTATTGGAGGCGGATCTGGAGGAGGAACGCCGCATGCTCTATGTGGGCATGACCCGGGCAGAGCAGGAACTCCACCTCTATGCCGTAAGGGAGCGCTACGAAAAGAAAATGGAATTGTCTCGTTTCCTGGCGGAGATTTTTCCAAACAGGCAAATCAGGTAAACGTCCATGGCGGCTGACGCCGCCCCCACAAATGAAAGCAGGCAGATTCCGGTTGCGCAGGACTTCTGCTCATGGTACAATGAAGCCATTAAACGTCCATGGCGGCTGACGCCGCCACCACCAGGTATGAAAGCCAGCTGCTCC
>CAVLCU010000119.1:0-8061 GCA_963661545.1 Lachnospiraceae bacterium
GAGCCGCTTCCACCTCTTCCTCTCCGGCTGCCGCAACCTTGCAAAAGCTTTCTCCGGTGGCAGGGTTGATATTCACAATCCAGCCTCCCTTGACCGGTTTTACCCACTCTCCATTCAGAAACAGGTCAAATTCCTTCATCTTTGCCTTCCTTTCCTCCCTAGTCGGGGCTGCCCAGGCAGCCTTATGCTCTGATCTTTTGATCTTTACTTCAGCATCTCGTGCAGCTTGGCAATCGTTCCCTCCAGGCCAAATCCGTATTTGTCATAGAGCTCCGGCCCGTCACCAAATCCGGGATAGAGCTGGGGAATTCCCATACGGGTAAACTTACAATTCAGATTATGGTCTGCAATCACCTCAGCCACTGCGCTTCCCAGACCGCCGATGGTATAATGATCCTCCAGGGTAAGGATACCGCCGGTCTCCTGGGCAGCCTTGATGACAGCCTCTTCATCTACCGGCTTCAGGGTATGCATATCCAGTACTCTTACGGAGATTCCCTCCTTCTCCAGGGAATTGGCCGCATCCACTGCCTGACTCACCATAACGCCACAGGCAATGATGGTAATGTCCTTGCCAGCCTTGGTCTCGATGGCCTTGCCCACCTGGTAGTCTACCTGGCCGGGCTCATAAACCACCGGCTCTCCCTTGCCTCTGGCCAGCCGGATATAAACCGGGCCCGGATAATCCTCGGTAGCCAGCAGGATATCCCGGACAATGCCCGGATCTCCCGGAACAATTACTGTCATGTTGGCCATGGCACGGACGATTCCCAGATCCTCCATGGCATTGTGGGTAGAACCGCCGGTAGAGGTCAGGCCACCATTGGTGGCAATAATGCGAACCGGGAGATTCTGATAGCAAACATCGGTACGAAGCTGTTCGCAGGCTCTCATAGAAGCGAAGGTGGACATGGTGGTTACATAGGGAATATTTCCCTCCAAAGCCAGGCCTGCCGCCATTCCCACCATGGTCTGCTCTGCAATGCCGGCATTGATAAATCTCTCGGGAAAGGCCGCCTTACAGCCTTTCACACTACAGGTTCGCATTAAATCTGCTGTCAAAACATAGATTTTCGAATTACGGGTTCCCATCTCCTGGAGAGTATCTCCGCAAATGGTTCTGGAAGCCGCAAACTGTCCAAAATTAAACGTTACTCCCATGTCACTCTCCCCTTTCTTGATTCCAGGCCTCTTCCACCTCAGCCAGGGCACGTTTCATATCCTCTTCTCCCAGGGATCCCGCATGCCAGTCCGGATTATTCTCCATGAAGGAAACGCCCTTGCCCTTCACGGTACGGCAAATCACCACTGTGGGAACATCCGAATCCGTGGGAGGCAGCTGATCGATGGCATCCACCAGCTGGTTCATGTCATGGCCATCTACCTCCATCACGTTCCAGCCAAAGGCCTTCCATTTATCCGCATAGGGCTCCATCCGCATTTCCTTCTCGGTGAAGTCATCCAGCTGCAGCTTATTGCGGTCTACAAAGACCACCAGGTTGCCCAGGTTATACTGATGGGCATTCAAAGCGGCCTCCCAGGTGGTTCCCTCCTGAGACTCCCCGTCCCCCAGCAGAACCACTACCCTGTGGCTTTCCTTCCTGACCTTGGCAGAGAATGCCATGCCACAGGCGATAGGCAGTCCATGACCCAGAGAACCGGAGGAGGTCTCTACCCCGGGAAGATTCACCTTACAGGGATGCATGCCATAGGCGCTGTTTAACTTTCCATAGGTTCTTACAATCTCATCAAAATCAAAGAATCCCCTCAGAGCCATGGTAATATACATCCCCACTGCCCCATGACCCTTACTCAGAATAAACCGATCCCGGTCCGGCATCATGATATCCTTGGGATCTACATGTAATCCATAATGATAGAGGGCGGTCATGACATCGGTCATGGACAGATCCCCTCCGATATGCACACTTCCTTCAAAGGTACCGCACAGGGTCAGGAGATTGACCCGCATCTGGTATGCCTTTTCCTTCAGATTTCTTACGGCCTGACGATCAGCCATAGATATTCCTCCCTTCCTGCAGCTTCTGCTGCCAGCTGCTAACACTCCAGCAATATTTTGGGGTATATGGATTTATGAAACAATTCAAACGCTTCCACTGCCTGGGTAAGCGGCATTATTTTCCCGATAATTTTGTCCGTCTGCACTCTCGGCATCAGCTGTATCGTCCTGGGGAAGAGATAGTGGCTGGTAAATACCGTTTGTATAGACGCTTCTTTCATATATAGCTTATACAGATTCAGCGGCATCTCATATTCCGGCGGAAATACGGCGAAATAGGTTACCTTGCCGCATCTCGCCACCAAATCCAGACAAACATCCGCTGCCTTAGGAGAACCTGACACCTCAAAGACGTGGTCAAAGCCCAAGCCGTCTGTGATTTCCAGCCCTCGTGCCGTCAGATCATCATGAAAAGGATCCAGGGCATATTCTGCTCCCATGGCCAGTGCCAGCTCTCTTTTCTCCGGAACCGGATCAATGGCTGTAATTCTGGCACCTCCTGCCAATAAAACCATGTTCAATAAGATAGAACCAATGCCGCCGATTCCGGATACCGCAACGGTCTGACCATGGCGGATTCCCGCCAGATCCATGGCTCGCACGGTACATACGGCCGGTTCTGTCAGCGCATATCTCTGCAGATCCGCATTTTGGGGGATCTTGTATACCGCACTGATATCTACTACCATATATTCGCTGAATGCCGCCACTGCCCTGGCCTGTTGGCAATACTGGGGCATTCCTCTCTTGCACATGGGACATTTACCACAGACAGAGATCGGGGCAACCACCACCTTATCTCCCACCTGATAACCATAGGCCTCTGTCCCCTCCCCCAGCTCTGTGATCACGCCGGAAGCCTCATGTCCCAGAGGGATTCCGGGCTGGGCGCCCAGAACCCCCATGGTAACCATATGAACATCGGTCGCACACAACGCAGCATAAGCGGTCTTAATCTTCACCATACCAGGCTGTACCTGCGGAACTTCCACATCTCGAACCTCAATGCGGTTCTTTTCCGCAAAATAAACCGATTTCATTTTCATCATTATCCCAGCTTCTCCTCACGAATCTCATCGATGGTCTTCCACTCGAAGGGCAGGATCTTGCAATATTGCAGATCCGGATCATAGTACTCTTCCTCCCAATTATCCTTGGTGATCGCACCGTTGGGAAGATCGGATGCTGCCGGAAGGTTGCTGGCATCATAGCCCTCTTCAAAGATCATATGGATCAGATCCACACAGGCAGACCCATTCAGGTTGGGGCTGTTATAACCGGTTACCAGCATCTCTCCGCTCTCCAGATAGGGGAACATCTCCTGACCCCCGTCTGCTGCACAGCCTACATAGATATCCTTACCCGGGGTAAGGCCTGCGTCCTTGATGGCCTTGATGGCGCCTGCACCCATGGGGTCACAGGAAGCCATAATCAGGTTGATATCCGGGTTACCGGCAATGATATCCTCGGCAGCTGACAAACCACCTTCATTGGTCCACTCTCCCTGTCCCTGGGCAACAATTTCAAAATCCCACTTGTCACTGGAGAATTTACCCTTGTCACGCAGCTCATTAAAGAGGTTATTTCCCTCCAGATAAGCATCCTCCTCACAAGCAAAGGGAGTTCCCTCCTGCTCTGCTCTCCGATAAAGGATACCTGCGATCATACCGTTGATCCGGCTCTCATCGATGGTATGTCCCATCTGACCCAGGATGGCAGCTGCCTTAATGTGCTGTCCTTCAAAGAATTCTCCCATATAAAGTCCTGACTCCCAGCCGCCGAAATAGTTGTTGGCCAGAATGGAGGTAACCACAGGCACATCCTCTGCAAAGTCTACTCCTGCACCGATAACTACGATGCCGGCCTCCACCGCTCTCTTTACATCGGCTGCTGCTGCGGTAACATCCATGGGATTCAGGATGATGGCATCATAGCCGGCGGTAATCATAGATTCTACGTCTGCGCTCTGCTTGGAAATATTGCCATCTGCACAAAGCATAACCAGCTCATAGCCATAGTCATCTGCAGCCTTCTGGGCACTGTCGATCATTTCGGTAAAGAAGGCACTTCCCATCTGCCCCATGGACAAACCGATGGTCAGATCGCTCTTGGACTCGGTAGGCAGAGCCTTGTCAATGCTGCTTCTGTCTGCCATATCCGGGGATACAAGACCACTCAGGGCATTTCTCTCTGTCAAGGTATAGATCTCATGAAGCCCGGTGGAAGCAGAAGAAGAGCTGGATTCCGAAGCCGAGGAAGCGCTGGAGGCAGAAGATGCACTGCTTGCGCTGCTTGCACTACTTGCAGCACTCGAACTGCTCGCCTCACTGGCAGATCCGGAATCAGAGGAGGATCCCCCACATCCTGCCAGACAGCCGACTGCCATAGCCGCTGTTAAGACCATTGCCAACATTTTCCTGTTTTTCATATTTTCCTTCTCCTTTCGTATGCAATCTATCTGAATCTTATCCCTTCTTGTTGCCGATACTCTTGAGCAAAACAGAAGCGATAATGATTGCACCCTTTGCTACTTTTTGCGGATATGCCGCAATACTCAACAGATTCATGATATTTCCGATCAAGGCCATAATCAGAACACCGATAATGGTATTCACCACAGAGGCCTTGCCTCCCTCCAGATTGGCACCGCCGATAACCACCGCTGCGATGGCATCCAGCTCATAGCCCCCGGATACCGTGGCAGCCGTACCGATAGAAGCCCGGCAGGTGACAAAGATACCGGCCAGGGCGCTTAATATGCCACAGATGGTATAAGCTGCTGCCTTATATACATTGACATTGATGCCGGAAAGGCGAACCGCCGTCTCATTGCTTCCGGAGGCAATGGTTAAGCGTCCGTAGGCTGTCCAGCGAATCAGAAAAACAAAGAGTAAAATAATCAATAAGGTAACATAGACGGCAATGGGAATTCCAAACAAGGGATCCTTGATCTCCGAAAAGGCAACTAAAGCCTTGGAGGCCGGACTGTCCGGCAGTCGGATGGGCTGACCGTTGGTCAGGATATAAGCCATACCCTGAGCCACTGTCATGACTGCCAGGGTGGCGATAAAGGCCGCCATTTTGCAATAGGCCACCAGAACGCCATTCAAGAGACCCAATGCTCCGCCTACGATGGCAGTAATCAGAACTGCCCCAAAGAGGGAAGGAAGAGAGGTAAAGTTGGCCTTTGCCAGCAGCAAGGCCACTACCACACTGCCCACTCCCAGGATAGCTCCGCAGGACAGGTCAATGCCCCCGGTCATAATCACCAGCATACAGCCAATGCCCACCAGGCAATAGGGAACCTGCTGTCTCAATACATTGACGATATTTCTCTGAGAGAGAAAATTAGATGAAAGACAGCTGGATACGATGATCAAGAGAATAAAGATAATCATCGTATTGTTGTCTAAGAAAAACTTTTTGAGGTCAGATTTTTTCGCTCTACTTGCCTCATTCATACTCGTACCCTCCAATGTCTTAGAATCCGGCTTAGGAATTCACACCCATAGAATAGGCAATCAGGTTCTCCTCCGAGAATTCGCTTCTGGGAAGCTCTCCCTTCACCTCGCCGCCCCGCATCACAATGACCCGGTCGCACATGCCCATGATCTCCTGCATTTCCGAGGAAATCATGACGATGGAATATCCTTTTTCTGCAAATTCATTAATGATCTTATATATCTCCCGCTTGGCGCCTACATCCACACCTCGCGTGGGCTCATCCAATAACAAAATCCGGCATTTTGAGGCAAGTAGCTTGGCAATCGCAACCTTTTGCTGATTACCGCCGGACAGGCTGGAAACGTCATTTTCTATGCTTCCTACCTTAATCGACAGCTGTTCCACCATCTCATTCACATACTGGGTTTCCTTCTTCCCCGATAATTTGCCAAAGGCCTGGCGGAAAAGCTTGAGACAGCCCAGGGTAATATTGTTGCGGATGGGCAATTGAAGTAACACTCCCTGGGTCTTGCGATCCTCGGGAAGCAGGCCGATGCCATTCCTGATGGCATCTCGGGGATTGCGAATCTGAATCTCTTTTCCATCCAGATAGATTTTCCCGGCATCCCTCTTATCCTCCCCAAAGATGGCTCTGACTGTCTCCGTTCGGCCGGCGCCCACCAGCCCATTGATCCCCAGAACCTCTCCTTTGCGAACCTCGAAGGATACGTGCTTCACCTTGCCCTCCACACAGATATCCTCTACCCGGAAATTGACCGGACCAATCACCGCATTTCTCTCCGGATAGTAATCCTGCAGCTCCCGGCCTACCATCTTATTGGCCAGATCCTGCTTGGTGATGGAATCGGTGGAAAAGGTATCGATATAATGTCCGTCCCGCATAATGGTGATGCGGTCACACAGCTCCATCACCTCTTCCAGACGGTGGGAAATGTAGATAATGGCAACCCCCTCCTCCCGAAGCTTGCGCAGGAGCTTGAAGAGCTGGACCACCTCCTTGTTGGACAATACAGAGGTGGGCTCATCCAGGATCAAGACGGAGGCGTTTCTGGACAAGGCCTTGCAGATCTCCACCACCTGCTGGTAGGCCACGGTCAACCCCCCCACCTCATCGGTGGCCTTGATATTGGAAAATCCGGTTTCGTCCAGATATTCCTGGGCCTTGCTCCTCAATTCCTTCCATTTGATGATCTTACTGTCCTTGTTCAGGTTATCGATGAAGATATTCTCGGCCACGGTCAGGTCATTTACCAGCATAAGCTCCTGGTAAATGATGGAAATCCCATGCTTCATTCCATCCTTAGGGGTTTTGATCTCCACCGGCTGGCCGTCCAGATAAATCTCCCCGCTATCCTTGGCCAGAGACCCTACCAGAATCTTCATCAGGGTAGATTTGCCGGCTCCATTCTCCCCCATCAGGGCGTGAATCTCGCCTTTTTTCACCTGTAATGCTGCATGATCCAGAGCCTTAACCCCACCGAAGCTTTTGCAGATATCCTTCATCTCAATCCGGTATTCTGACTTGCTCATAGATTCCTCCTATCTGGCCAGCATATATCCCCCATCAATCGTCAGAACCGCTCCCGTAATCTGGTCTGCTGCCTCACTGGCCAGGAAAACAGCTGCAGCGCCAATCTCTATGGGTTTTCCGAACCGGCCTGTGGGGGTCTGTTTCAGCCAATAATCTGTCCAGCCCTTGGTCTCCCCTTCATCCGGTACCCCCACCACCAGATCCGTTGCCGTATAACCCGGGGCTATGGCATTGACCCGTATTCCGTATTGCGCCCACTCATAAGCCAGACATTTGGTCAGCTGATCCGCCGCCGCCTTGGCTGCATTATAGGAGCAGCTCTTCTGGGGAATGTTAACAATGCGGGAGGAATTGGAGGTAATATTGATAATCCTGCCATATCCCTGCTTCTTCATCTGAAGGCCCGCATAATGACACATGAGGAAGGTTCCGTTGAGATCCACATCCAAGACCCTATACCAGCCACTGAGATCTTCCGTATCCTCCATGGCATCAAAGGGAGTGGCAATGCCTGCATCATTGACCAGGATATCCAGCTTCCCGTAGTCCTTGACCACCTCCGCCACCACCCGTCTTGCATCCTCCTGCCGGGTCACATCCCCGGCATAAAAGCGGTGGCTTCCCCCGAAGGCTTTTAACTCTTCCAGGGTCTTCTGGGCGCTTTCCCGGTTCCGACACATAATGGCTACATGGGCCCCGCTTTGCGCCATGGCCCGGGAGATGCCAGCCCCGATCCCCTTGTTGCCTCCCGTGATCAGAACAACCTTCCCCTGCAGGGAAAAGGCATCCTTCATGGTTTCTATCATATTCCTTCCTCCTACCTGCTGCAGTCAAAGACCAGCTTGGCATACTTGCCGGATTTCTGATCCGCATAAGCCTGGCTGCACTCATCCAGGGAATAGAGCTTCTCAATCACCGGCTTAAAGTTCATCTGGGGAAGCATCTTCACCGCTCTGGGGAAGGATTCCTGAGCCAAATACATGCCCTGAATCCTTAATTCCTTGCGATAGGTATACTCCAAAAGATTCATGGACATCTCATAGTC
>CAVLCU010000120.1:0-2643 GCA_963661545.1 Lachnospiraceae bacterium
ATTCAGGTGGCGTAGCAGAATCTGAAAAAGCTGAAGAATACCACTCCCGTGTCGGAGACAGACGGGGGCGGGGGAGATATCGAGATTCCGGATATGGATATAGATGATTCGGAGGATTCCGGAGATGGGGAGAATCCGGATGATGCAGAGCCGACGCCTACCCCGACTCCCAGTCCCAGTCCCAGCCAGGATCCCATAAAAAAATACCAGGTTCAGTTTATTTCCAACGGACACGGCAGGATGCCGGATCCGGTTAGCCTGAAGGAGGGGGAGAGTCTCCAGACCTATCTGGAAAGCCTGAGCAAGGAGAAACAGGAGGCCTACCTGCCTGCAGAGACCGGCTACGTCTTCCAGGGCTGGTACGCAGACCAGATCTGCAGGGTGGCCTATTCCCTTTCCGCTCCGGTAACCCAGGATATCCAGCTCTTTGCCAAATGGAAAGCGGCAGAGGACTATCCGGAGGTGACTGCCCTTTCGGAATTAAGAGGAGAGACCCAGGCCTATAATGACAATCCGGAGGACACACAGACAGAGGAGCAGGGAAACCTGGGAAGCTTTGCCCGCCCTTATCGCTATCTTTGCAGCGACCAGGCCCTGGTGACGGCGGATTTCATGAATACCCTGATGGATAAAGCCAGGGAGGCCATGGAGGCAGATGCCCAGGCTCACTATTATTTCCTCCTGGAGATCCACCGGGGGGACAGTTTGGCCGGAGAATTGCGGAAATACTGGATACAGGATGCCGCAGACCTGGTCAAGAAGGGCAAAAGCTTTCCCCAGGGCTGGCAGGGAGTCCTGGATGCAGAAAAGGGAACCATAGAGGTATCCATGCAAAGCGGGGAGACCACCGCCAGTTTTGTTTCCCTGGAGAAGTCCCGGGTGATTCAGCAGGATAGTGGCAATGCTTCCTCCGGCCTGGGGCTTTTGACGGGGGACTTGTCCTATACCAAGGAGGAGCTGGAAGGGGCCATTCGCGAGCAGGAAGCCAGCCTGAGGGATCTGAAGCTGGACCGCAAGGAGGCGGACCTCAAGATTTCCCAGGGGGAAAAGGCTCTGGGAGAGGGAGTGGTTCGTGCCAAGATGAACGGGGTGGTGAAGAAGGTCAGCGATCCCCAATCTCCTCCTACCGATGGCAGTGCCTTTTTGATCGTAAATAGTTCAGAGGGACTCTTTGTCCGAGGCGGAGTCAGCGAGCTGCTTTTGGACCAGGTGAAGGAGGGAGACAGCATCACCGTCTTATCCTGGCAGACGGGAACCATCTGTCAGGCCAGCATTCAGGAGATTTCCCCCTATCCCGATGAAAGCGGCCTGTTTATGTACAGCACCTATGGCAATAATGCTACCGTATATCCCTTTACCGCCTATATCTCGGAAGGAGGAGAAGGCTTCAACAACCAGGAATGGGTGCAGATTACCCTCAGCGGAAGCGGGGAGGGCAGCACCGATACCCAGGATGGATCCGCCTCGGAGGATGGTACCGATACCGGCGGGATGTCAGAGGACAGCTCCCTCTACCTCTGGAAGGCCTTTATCCGGGAGGAGGATGGGGAGAAATATGTCTATCTGAGGGGAGAGGATGGCAGACTCAAAAAGCAGACCATTACCGTAGGCCGCCTCTTGAATGAGGGATATGAGATTCTATCCGGGGTGACTTCGGAGGATTGGCTGGCCTTCCCCTATGGCAAAAATGTCAAGGCAGGGGCTAAGACAAAAGAGGGTACTGCCTCGGATCTGTATAATTACTAAGGAGGGACACATGTTAGAGAATATACGCTTATCCTTTCAGGGAATCTGGTCCCATAAAATGCGGTCCTTCCTGACCATGCTGGGAGTGATTATCGGAATTGCATCCATTATTGCCATTGTTTCCACCATTGAGGGAACCAACCGCCAGATTATGCAAAATCTCATCGGTGCAGGCAACAACAATGTCAAGGTTAACCTGCGCCAGGGAGACAGCGATTACTGGATGGACAGCGGAGCCCCCGCCGGGGTAGGTCTGGTGAGCCAGGAGCAGAAGGAAGCGATCCTGGCCTTGAAGGATGTGGAAAATGCTTCTTTCTACAACTATCGCAGCTATGTGGACGGGGTCACCCAGGGCAGCAATTCCATGAACAGCGGCAAGGCTCTGGGGGTAGACCAAAATTACCTGGACACCTGCGAATATGTGGTATATGCGGGAAGGAATTTTGTAGAAGAGGATTATACCCGGATCAGGAAAAATGTCCTCCTGGACCAATCTGCCGCAGCCGCCCTCTTTCCGGAGGGGGATGCCCTGGGGCAGACCATAGAAGTGCGGGGAGAACCCTTTGTGGTCATCGGCCTGATCAAGAAGGCAGACAACTTTCAGCCGGTCATCAATTCCTATCAGGACTATCTGACCTACAATCAGGAGGATTACGGCTGTCTTTTGATGCCGGATGTCTGCTGGCCTATCGTATTTACCTATGATGAGCCGCAAAATGCGGTGGTAATGGCTGCAGATACGGAGGCCATGACCCAGGTGGGCAAGGAGGTGGCGGAGATCATGAACCAATCCGTCACAAGCTCTGAAGGTGAGATCAAATATCAGGCCGAGGACCTCCTGGAAAAGGCCAAAAACCAGCAGGAGCTAAGCGCCAGCACCAACAACCTGCTCCTGTG
>CAVLCU010000120.1:2653-3185 GCA_963661545.1 Lachnospiraceae bacterium
GGGTGGCCAGCATCTCCCTCCTGGTAGGGGGCATCGGTGTCATGAATATCATGCTGGTATCTGTCACCGAGCGAACCAACGAAATCGGTCTCAAGAAGGCGGTGGGAGCCAGAAAGAAGAAGATCCTGGCTCAATTCCTGACAGAATCCGCCGTTCTTACCAGCTGCGGCGGTCTCCTGGGAGTAGTGGCAGGCATTATCCTGGCTCAGGTCATCTCCCGGATGTCGGAGACCCAGGTGGCCATCAGCATACCGGCCATCGTGGGAAGCGTAGCCTTCTCCATGCTCATCGGCATCGTATTCGGCATCCTGCCCTCCATCAAGGCAGCCAATCTGAATCCCATCGAGGCTCTGCGAAGAGAATAGGCAGGGATCCTTACATAAGAAGCTGCATGATGGCAGCATAGGTCTCCTGACTTTTCTTCTTCCAGTTATCACAGAGTATTTGCGCCGCTTTTTCTGAGGGCAGGGTCAAAGTCAGATCCATGAGGATGGCCTTGCCCTCTTTTACCATGCAGTGAACGGCATAATCC
>CAVLCU010000120.1:3195-7852 GCA_963661545.1 Lachnospiraceae bacterium
ATCCTGCTGGGTAGTCCGGTAGTATTCCGCAGTGGCAGAGGCCTCGCTGCGCATCTCATAGGAATGCTGCCTGAGGTAGCGGCGAAAATCCTCCTTGATCTCCCGGGAGATCTCCCCCTGGAAGAAATGCAGGGTCTGATTCCCCCCATCTGTGAGTCGATAAAGGGTAGAATTGTTGGTGGAGCTGGCTTCCACCAGGCCGGATTCCACCATCTCCGTCAGAACCTGCTGCAGGTGAAAATAAGAGGTATATTCCTGCTCCAGGAAAAAGTCCGCAATCTGCGCATTGGTCAGGGGAAAGTCCACCTGATCCAGCATATAGAGTATCATTAGCTTATAGAGGGAATAGGAAGATTCAATCATTCTCCTGCCTCCTTTCATGAAATATACATCCGGGGCTTTCCAAGTGATCCCCCTGCCGGGCTCCCCGGGCAGCCATCTCCTTGTGGAGGGCATTGAGGACACTGCGTTTTGCCAGGCTCCAGCGGGGAGCCAGGAGCAGGGAAGAGGGGCCGTCTCCCGTGACCCGGTGGATGACCAGATCCGGGCGCAGATGCTGCAGACAGGAGATGACCAGGTCCAGATAGGCCTCTTCTTCCAGAACAGAGAAGAGCCCCTTCTCATAATCTGCTGCCAGATCCGTTCCCTCCAGCACATGGAGCAGCTGCAGCTTGATCCCCTGAATGGGCAGGGAGTTCAGGTATGTCATGGTAGCCAGAATCTCCGCCTTGCCTTCTGTGGGAAGCCCCAGGATGGTATGGACGATCACCTCCAGTCCCCCCTGTGTCAAAGCCCGGACTGCCTCCTCAAAACAGGATAGGGAGTAGCCCCTTCGAATATAGCGGGCCGTAGATTCGTGTATGGTCTGAAGACCCAGCTCCACCCATACCGGCTTGATTTGGTTCAGGCAGGTCAAAAGCTCCAGGACATCCGGTCCCAGACAATCCGGCCGGGTGGCGATGGCCAGAATCCCTATGGAGGGATGAGACAGGGCTTCTGTGAAAACCTGCTCCAGATAGGCCACCGGGGCATAGGTATTGGTATAAGCCTGAAAATAAGCGATATACTTTTCCACCGGGCGCTTGTGAGCCAGGGACTGAATCTGGCTATCGATCTGATCGGTGATAGAGAGTCTGCGGCTGCCGGCAAACTCACCGCTTCCCCCGGCACTGCAGAAAATGCATCCCCGGGTATCCAAGCTTCCGTCCCGATTGGGACAGGTCATGCCTGCATCCAGGGACACCTTGTACATTCTTTGGTGAAAATGCCCCTGCAGGAAGGCATTCAGGGAATAATAAGGCTTGCCCAGCCATGCATCGGTCATCCGGTGGAACTCCTTTCTGGGATCTTGGGAAAGAAGGTTTGCGGCAATCCTTCCGCATGTAGTATAACATAAAGAGAGGACAGCTACAAGAAAAGTACCTATCGAAGGGAGAAAGTATGTGGGAGAGACAAGCAGAGGGAGCAAATCAGACAGAGGTTTTTGGCAGGTTGGCGGCGGAGGCCTTGAAGGCGGCGCAGCTTTCCTACAGTCCTTACTCCAACTTCAAAGTGGGGGCGGCTTTATTGACGGAAGAGGGGGAGATCTATACCGGCTGTAATATTGAAAATGCGGCATATGGGCCATCCATGTGTGCGGAACGGACTGCTATTTTCAAGGCAGTCAGCGAAGGACATCGCCATTTTCGGGCCCTGGCTGTCACCGGAGGATTCCATGGCGTCGGAGCCATCGCCCCCTGTGGGGTATGCAGACAGGTGATACAAGAATTCTGCAAGCCCGATTTCCCCATTCTTTTCGTGGCAAGTGAAGATACCTATGAACAGCATACCCTGGGAGAACTCCTCCCCTACAGCTTTAGCTCGCAAGAGCTGACAAAAGAGTAGGTCTTTGGCCTTTCCGCAAAAATGTTCTTGTTTTTCTGTAAAATACTGCTATAATATGGTTTGTGCAAGAAAGCGCAGAAAAAGAAAGACCACCGAGGGAGAGAATTATGAAAAGAATGAAGAAATTCGCAGCACTTATGCTTTCCGCCGCCTGCGTCCTGTCTATGACCGCCTGCGGAGGCAGCACAGACAAGGCCGACAAGGCAGCTGAAAGCTCCGCTTCCGCATCCTCCGCAGCAGCGGACAGCAGTTCTGCAGCATCCTCAGCCTCCGCATCCTCCGATGCAGAGACCTCCGCAGCGGTAACCAGCAAGGATGACCTGCCGGGCAAGAAGATCGGTGTACAGACCGGAACCACGGGGGATATTCTGGCTACGGATCTGGAGTCCCAGGGAACTACCGTGGAGCGCTTCAACAAGGGTGTGGATGCTGTCATGTCCCTGAAGCAGGGCAAGCTGGACTGTGTGATCATCGACAACGAGCCTGCCAAGGTCTTTGTTTCCGAGAATGATGACCTTAAGATTCTGGATGAGCCCTTCGAGGAAGAGGATTATGCCATCTGTGTATCCAAGGACAATACCGAATTGAAGGACAAGATCAACAAGGCCTTGAAGGAACTGGAGGAAGACGGAACTCTGGAGGAGATCATGAGTCACTGGATCGGGGATGATGCAGACCAGGCCTCCTATGGCTCCGATGAGAGCCTGGACCGTTCCAACGGTACGCTGGTTATGGCTACCAATGCGGAATTCCCGCCCTATGAATCCCTGGACGGTGAGGACGTGGTAGGTATTGATGCGGATATCGCTCATGCCATCGCTGACAAGCTGGGCATGGAGCTGAAGATTGACAATATGGAATTCGATTCCATTATCATGGCAGTGACCTCCGGCAAGGCAGACATGGGAGTGGCAGGTATGACCGTTACCGAGGACAGATTGGAAAATGTGGATTTTACAGATTCCTATGCCACTGCTAAGCAGGTGATTATTGTAAAGAAATAAGTATGGTGCCGCCCGGAGCGGCATCCGGGGAAGGAAAGTCAGATGGGGGCTGCAGAGACGTTAGATGGGCGAACTGCAGCCTTATCTTTTATTGAATGAAAGGGAAGCAAGTTGAACTGGTTCATTGAGCATTTTACACAGGACTTCATAGAAAAACAGCGATATATGTATATCGTCAACGGTTTGAAGAATACCCTGATCATAACCTTTTTCGCTGTATTGTTGGGCATCGTCATCGGCTTTGTCCTGGCCATTATCCGGTCCTCCCATGACAAGGCGGATCGGCCGGGGCTTATTCTGAAGATATTGAATGGAATTGCCAAGGTCTATCTGACCGTTATCCGGGGAACTCCGGTGCTGGTGCAGGTGATGATCTGGTATTTCGGTGTCTTTACCTCCCCCAATACGGTTAAGATTCTGGTCATTATCCTGGCCTTCGGCATCAATTCCGGAGCCTACGTGGCAGAGACCGTCCGGTCCGGCATTATGTCTCTGGACATAGGTCAGACGGAGGCGGGCCGGTCTCTGGGCTTGAATTTCTTCCAGACCATGACCAGCATTATTCTTCCCCAGGCCTTCAAGAATGTCCTTCCGGCCCTGGGCAATGAGTTTATTACCCTTTTGAAGGAAACCTCCATCTGCGGATATGTAGGAATGATGGATCTGACCAAATCCGGCGATATCATCCGCAGTCAGACCTACGATCAGATGATGCCCCTCCTGGGAGTGGCAGCCATTTATCTGGTGATCGTAACCATTTTGGTCAGTTTGTTGGCACGGTTGGAAAGGAGGCTGAGAAGCGGTGAGCAGCGAAGACATCGTGATACAAGATGAGGTGCTGATAGGTGTCTCTGATCTGAGAAAGGCCTTCGGCGCCCATGTGGTTCTGGATGGAATCTCCACCCAGATTCGCAAGGGAGAGGTGGTGGTGATTGTCGGTCCCTCCGGTTCCGGCAAGTCCACCTTCCTGCGCTCTTTGAATCTGCTGGAGAGACCCACCAGCGGCCATATTTATTTTGAAGGGGTAGACATTACCAATGCCAAGACGGATATCAACCTTCACCGCCAGAAGATGGGGATGGTCTTTCAGCAATTTAACCTCTTTCCCCACATGACGGTCCTGAAGAATATCACCCTGGCGCCGGTGAAGCTGGGGAAAATGACCCAGACCCAGGCAGATGCCAGGGCCATGGAGCTGCTGGCGCGGGTGGGTCTTCCGGAGAAGGCCGGGGAATATCCCAACCGTCTGTCCGGGGGCCAGAAGCAGCGGGTAGCCATCGCAAGGGCTTTGGCTATGGAACCGGATGTCATGCTCTTTGATGAGCCCACCTCCGCTCTGGATCCGGAGATGGTGGGGGAGGTTTTGGCCATCATGAAGGAGCTGGCCCAATCCGGTATGACCATGGTGGTGGTAACCCATGAGATGGGATTTGCCCGAGAGGTGGGAACCCGGGTCATGTTCATCAATGACGGGCAGATTCAGGAAGAGAGTTCCCCCCAGGAATTCTTCGCCAATCCCAGGCATCCCCGCCTGAGAGAATTCCTGTCCAAGGTGCTCTACTAAGTCCCTTGGGCGGACAGGAAGGGTTCCCGGCGAGCCGCCGGTGCTGCCGCAAGGCCCCGGGCTTAAGCCCCTAAGGGCGAGGCGGACAAGAAAGAGATAGGCAAGAGATGAGAGGAAACGTCCATGGCGGCTGACGCCGCCACCACCACAAATGAAAGCCAGCTGCTCCGCACTGACGTGCTCTCGCAGCTGCCGCCGGTATCAA
>CAVLCU010000121.1:0-7822 GCA_963661545.1 Lachnospiraceae bacterium
TATAAAAACTGTGAAGGAATGGCTTGGGGAGGACCTGGTTCAGGCTTGAAGATAAGGGCTTATGCATGACCTATCCGTGGACAAAGCCGCTGAAAGAGGCATAAAGCAAGGGCTTTCAAGGTCATATGCTGACTTTGAAAGCCCTTTTCCTGGTGAAACTACCTTGTCTTCTTGGCCGGATGGTCTTATCTTCGCTCTCCTTTGCTGAAGAGGTTTAGGAGGATGCCCAGGAAGATGCAGATATCCGACAGGTTAAAAAATAGGTTCCGCAGCTTTTTACACTTGCCTCGAAAGCTGAAGTAATCTGTCACATATCCCTGATGGAAGCGGTCGAACCAGTTACAGAGCGCCCCTCCCAGCAGGAGACTCATGCCGATCTTCTTGCCCCTGGAGCCCTTGTGGCCCAGGAGGACCACATAAGAGAGCAGCAGGAGCCCGATGAAGCCCAGGGTTCCCTTGCGAACCAACTCCGGGTATTCCGACAGACCCCCAAAGGCGATTCCTGAATTATGTACCTTCCGCAGGCAGATTTTCCCCCCAAAGAGGGAACGTTCCTCCCCCTCCGGAAGCTTGGCCTCGATATACTTCTTCAGCATCAGGTCTCCCAGGAAAACTGCCAGCAATATTAGGATAAAAATCATACTTCCTTGTCCTTCCTCTAACCCTTACTCTTCTCCATCTGTCTGCGCAGAAGTCTCTTCCTTAGGAGCTGCGTCCCCGGTTCCTTCCTGCCCTGCACCTGCTTCTTCTGAATCGGCTTCCCCAAATCCTTCTTTCCCTTCCCCGGGGTCTTCCTTCTCCTCCTCTTCCGGGCTGGGATCCTCCGGCATCAGGCCGCCGCATTGCATACAGAAGCGGGCTTCTCTGGGGATGTGGGCGCCGCAGGCGGGACAGATCTTGTTGCCCCGCTTGGCTGCAATCTCATCCCGGCAAACCAGAATAGATGTCCGCAGGGAGACGATCTCTTTGCACAGATCGGTAATCTCCGGATCAAAGCTCTGTCCCTCCTCCTCTCTCTGGTAGACAGCCTCGCCAATCTTCCGGAAAGTGTCCTCTGTCTTCCTTTCCAGGGAGGAAATCTTTCCTTTCAGCTTCTGAATGGTCAGGAATTCATCCGTCTTCTTTGCCACCTTGTCTGCTGTCCTGGAAAGAGACTTTCCCAGGTTTTCAAAAAAATCCGGTGTATTCGTTGTATTTGCCATATCTACGCACCTCCTTTAAGCATATGGCATGTGCCGGTCAAGCCGGTATAGGTAAGGGGCAGACAGCCCTCTTCCTTTATGACTCCAACAAAGGAGAGGTCTGTCCCCTCATGAGAATCTGGGGTCCTCCCCTGTGTTCCACGTAGGCTCCGGTAATGATCACTTCGCCGATGTTGTCATCCTTGGGAATCTCATACATGATATCCAGCATGAAATCCTCGATAATGGCTCGCAGAGCCCGGGCGCCGGTATCCTTCTCCATGGCCTTGCGGGCGATAGCTCTCAGGGCACTTTCGTCAAATACCAGCTTCACCTCATCCAGCTCCAGCAGGCGCTGGTATTGCTTGAGGATGGCATTCCTGGGTTCCTGGAGGATCTTCACCAGCATATCCTCCGTCAGACTCTCCAGGGAGAAAACAATGGGCATCCTGCCCAGGAATTCCGGAATCATTCCAAAATTCCGCAAATCCTCCACAGTCACCTGCATCAGCAGATTCTTGTCATCGTCATACTTGTCCTTCAATTCCGCCTGAAAGCCGATGGAGGCCGTCTTCTTCAATCTTTCCCGGATGATCTCATTCAGCTCGGGAAAGGCCCCGCCGCAGATAAAGAGAATATTCTTGGTATTTACGGTAACCATGGGAACCATGGCATTCTTGCTGTTGGCTCCCACCGGAACCTCCACCTGACTGCCCTCCAAGAGCTTCAGCATACCCTGCTGAACAGCCTCCCCACTGACATCCCTCTGGTTGGTATTCTTCTTCTTGGCGATCTTATCAATCTCATCGATGAAAATAATCCCATGCTCCGCCCGCTCCACGTCATTGTCAGCGGCAGCCAGCAGCTTGGAAACCACGCTCTCGATATCATCTCCGATATAACCCGCCTCCGTCAGGGAGGTGGCATCGGTGAGAGCCAAAGGCACATTCAAAAGCTTGGCCAGGGTCTGCACCAGGTAGGTCTTGCCGGAACCTGTCGGCCCGATCATCAGCATATTGGACTTCTCGATCTCCACATCTGAGGCCTTTTGATCGGACAAAATCCTTTTATAATGGTTATAAACCCCCACCGACATGATCTTCTTGGCCTTCTCCTGGCCGATGACATAGGCATCCAGCTCCTCCTTGATCATATGGGGAGGCGGAACATCCTTGATGGTCAGGGCTCTCGGTTCCGGTTTCTTTTCTTCCTTTTTCTTCTTGATCTTCTGCCTGGGAGCCCTCTGACTCAGGGATGACAGATCAATCATGCTGATATTAGGCGGCATCCTTTGCAAAAGCTCTCCCAGATCTACCTTGCTGTCCTGGATCGTCCGGAAGCTTCTTTGCATACAATCCGCACAAATATAGATCTGACCCGGCATCTCGATCATTTTCCCTGCCTTACTCTCCGGCCGGTGACACATGATGCAGATCTTCTCATATTCCGTGGAATCCTCCCCCGCCTGGCCATCCCCCTCTGCCTGCGGGGCAAGCTCCTCCGTCTGCTCCTCTATCCTGTCCTTCTCTTCCGACATATATGATATAATCCTCTCTTCCTTGAAACCACCGGCAGCTGCCCCGGCAACTATTTCCGGTTACATAGAGTATATTCCAAAACCCCTCCCGAAACAAGTAAAAATACCATAAACCGCCTGGAGGGCCGACAAGGCAAGTAAGGGCAGACAGGAACAAGGGGCACCAGGGAAGGTGGCTGACGCATTGTATTGCAAGTCTTGCGTTGATTCAAGCTTGTAGCAAGGTAGCCAAATAAAGCTTTATTTCCTCTTGTACCAAACAAGCAGACTCATACTGCTTCGCTGCATCCTCAGCCGATGCAATATAGAACTCACTATAGTCACTGTCCTCGCGAACTGTTTTTATTCTTCCGAGTCTTTTTCCCACTTCCCTTGGCATCTTTCCCGAAGCAACATATGTCTTGTTAAAATAAGCAATGGCATCCTTGTGACGTTTAAAATCGATTCCTTCAATTGCCAATACCGCTTTTACTGCATAAAAAACGACATAATAGGATCGGTTGATACAATCTTTGTATAAGTTATTTTCAAGGCACATTCTGGCTGCTTGCAAAGTCTCCTCCGATTGTTCCATCCGATAAACGGAAAGAGCCTGACGTTTTTCATTCATTAACAACTATGCCCTCCTGCTCCACATTACGATAATAAGGTAGTTCTTCCTTCCAATAGTTAAAGTGGTCTATGTTTTTTACGACTGGCGAAATATCCACCTTATATTTCATAAATAATTCAAATGCGCAATCCGAAACCTGATCATAAAATGAATTGATTTTATCCGCAGGAGTACTCACCAGAATCATTACATCTATATCCGAATTCTGATTGTAATCTCCTCTTGCATAAGAACCGTATAAACGAATCATTCGAAAATCATCCTTGAATAGTTTTCTCATATCCCGCTCAAATTCCTTTAATATAATCGCAAGTTCTCCGGGCATAGGGTCATCCTCCTTCCCATCTCTGAACGTCTTAACTACTTAAAACACCCAAACCAAACTCCCATGGCGGCTAGCGCCGCCTCCACTACTTAACCTATAAAAAAGCACAAACCACCTGTCTGTAGTATACTTGAATTGTTAAAAACAATCACACAGCAAGGAGATTTATGCCATGTACCAGTATACCACAAATTGCGGATAAGAGAAATAATGTTTCGGATTTTGCTACAAAATTTTTGGAAAGTATTTTGTTGTGAAAGATAGAAAAAGACGATACCTGGTTGTGAAGCCAGGTATCGTCTTTTTTCTTGTCGCATTGCTCCTTTAGTTGCCGCTTCCTGGCATCATCCAGCCATATCCTGAATTCCCGGAATCGCCGGAGTTACCGGAATTATCAGGACTATCCCCATTCCCGGAGTTGCCGGAACCATCCGAATTCCCGGAATTACCTGTCTGGCTCTGGGGCTTGTCCGCTGCGGAACCCAGAGTGATGGTCAGGGTTTTTTCCACATATTCGCCTTCATTGGATCGCTGTACAACAATCTCAACCTCTTCTCCTGCCGCATAATACTGAAGGACATCCTTGAGGGCAGAATAATCGCTGATCTCTCTTCCATCCAGTTTCTGCAGCACATCGCCCTTCTTGATTCCTGCCGCATCTGCCGGACTTCCCTCTACCACATCGGTGACACAGACACCGGTAGGCATATTGTACATCTGAGAAATACTGCTGGTTACATCCGCGCAGGTAATTCCCAGATAAGAGGCCTGGTCATCGCTTACCTTTTCACGGGTAGTAAGGTTCATCAAGCCCTCCAGGATAGGCTCAGCCTTGGAGATGGGAATGGCAAAGCCTATTCCGTCTACCGTCGTTCCGGAGGAGGTAGAAGAGCTCTTGGCCTCATTGATACCGATCAGCTCTCCCTTCATATTCAGCAGAGCGCCGCCGCTGTTGCCGGAGTTGATGGGAGCATCCGTCTGAATCAGGCCGGTAGAGGTATAGGTGGAACCATTGCCGTCCGACAGGGTCAGGTCACGGTTCAGGGCGCTGACATAACCACTGGTGACAGACTGGCCATAGCCCAGGGCATTACCGATAGCTACCACCTGTTCCCCCAGAACCAGGTCATCGGAATTGCCCAGAGTGGCAATCTTGATCTGACTCATGGTCTCCTCAGAAATATCCGACAGCTTGACTGCAACCACAGCCAGATCCGTCTCGGAATCGGTACCCTTCACCTGGGCCTCCACGCTGCTCTCATCAATAAAGCCCACGGACAATTGCGTGGCGCCGGAAACCACATGGTCGTTGGTAGCGATCAAAAGCTCGGTCTCATTCTGTCCCACGATCACTCCGGTTCCGGCTCCTTCCACCTCATAGGACTGGGTGCCCCCGAAGAAGCTCTGCATCTCCTCCACAGACATGGTGGAAATGGTCACCAGAGAAGGCATGCAATTGGCTGCCACCGTAGCTACGGAACTGGTGGAGGAAGAGGAGGAGCTGGCGGTCGTTACCGATTCCCCGGAGGTCTCAGTGGTAGCCAGGGTAGGGGTTACCGCAGCCTCTGTGGCAGAGCTGCTGTTAAAACTGCCTCCCACACGATTGACCCCATAAAATACCCCGCCGGCCACTAATCCGAAGACCAGAGCCATGGATACATTCACCATCCATTTCTTTCCCAGCCCCATGGGCTTTCTTGCCTTCTTGGTTCTTGCCCTTTTCGTCTTGGCCGGTGTGGCAAATTCTGCATGCTGTCCTCTGGCCTGGCTCCCCTGACCGGTAGAATATTGATAATTCGTCTGCCAGGAATTCTGTCCTGCCTGTCCTGCATTGCCCGCGGCTCCCGCCTGGGTCTGCTGAGCGCTCTGATTTGTCTGTCCGGCGGAAGCGCTGGCCCCCTTCCAGGTTCCCTGTCCCCCGAAAGTGCTGGTCCCCTTCCAAGTTCCCTGTTCCCCGGAGGCAGTCGTTCCACTCTGGCTTCCCTGCTGCAGCTTGGGATTCACCCAGCTGTAAGTGGTTCCCCCCATCGGCTGTGCTTGTCCGGCTGTCTGCCTCTCACTGCCAATCTGAGTCTGCCCGGCTGCCTGGGCCTCACTGCCGGTCTGGGTCTGTCCGACTGCCTGGGCCTCACTGCCGGTCTGAGTCTGTCCGGCTGCCTGGGCAGCATTCGTGTCCTTCTGGGAGCCTGTCACCTCCTCCCCGGCCTGCTGCGTCATATCCCTGGCAGCCTTGACCTCTTCGTTTCTATGCTCATTTTCCTTTGCCTCTTGCCCGGCATTTTCATCCATCTGATTGGAATCATAATTGAATTCTTCCCTCATGGTCACATACCTCTTTTCTTCCTGTAAATTCTGATCTATGTATTGCTGATTTCCCTGTTCTCATCTTACATGGCCATTGTACCGTTCAATTGTGTTAAATATGTGACCACTCATTCAAAAAAAGGTGAACTATCCTATTCCGGCAGCAGCATGCCATGCCAACGCAAAGAGACTTCCCTATGTAGGGGACGAAACAGCCTGCAGCATGGGAGCAGGCTTTAGACCCTGGGGCAAAAAAGACAAGGCCGGACAGAAAACGCTGTGCTTCTGCCGACCTTGTCGAAAAAGATGGGTCTATTCTTCTATAATGACAATATTTAATTTCTTAGCCCAGGCCAGGGCTTCCTCCCGACTGGGAGAGGCATCCAGGAGCACCAGACGGGCTCCGGCCCGGTTCAGGGTATCTACAAAAGAATTCTGCTGGCTGGCTTCTATGAAGACCCTTTGGACATGGGCTTCTTTCATCTCTACGATCTCTACCTCGATCCCCCTCTGCTTCACCTCTTCCATAATGGTGGAATAGGCTTCTGCATCGCTGGTGCTGCAGCCATTCACCGCTGCCATCAAAACACCCGGAATGTTGATGGCCCGGCGGGCAAACAGCTCCGGACAAAACTCGATACGAACTTTCTTGATCTCTCCTTTGGCCAGATAATGGGCCAGACGGCCGCAATTGGTGGGAGAACCCACTCCCTCACTGCTTCCGCCTACTACAGCATCCCCGAAGGGAGCCGTGATGAGATTGGCTTTCCCGGCAAGGGCCCGGCTTTCTTCCCCTGCTGTCACCATAATCTCCTCTTTTCTCCTGTGCTCTGCCTCCAGGGCCTGGTCAGATACATAGGCATCCACCCTGCTGTCTCTCTTGAAGAAGGGCTCCATATGGCGGATGGTTACCGGAACCACATGCTCTGCCGACTGCAGGTGGCATTGGGCAGCCATGGCAATCATAACATCCACCGGAATGGTGGAGGGAATGGAGGTATACATAGCCAGCTGACTGGCCAGACGGGCGATCAGGATACCTCCGCCTATATGGGTGGCACACAGGCCGGGGGCCAGCACCCGGGGAGTACAGGGAACGGCAATGGTGGGGGAGATGGCCAGCACCATGGCCTTCTCCATCTGCTGGGGGCTCCCCCCTGCCAATTCCACGAAGGCTGCGGCGGAGGCACAGGCGCCTGCCCCGATTCCCTCCATATTGCAGCCGGTGGTGCATTTTCCGATCCGATACATGCCGCCAATCTTTAAAATCACAGCCATGATACGGCCCAGCAGCTCCTGATCCCCCGGATAATATTCCATCACCGCTTTCACAAAGCCGGTATAAGGGCAGGAATCTCCGGTCCCGGCGCAGGGGCGAAGTCCTATGGTATGATTCCCCACCTGGGCGGCCAGGGTCACCGTTACGATCCGGTTGACAAAGGGATCCTCCAGTATCCTGGCCTTGGCCTCCGGTCCGTTCAGATCCTGGCCGATCTGGCCCAGCAGACTGCTGTGGCCGGAGGTAAGACCGATCTCCGCCGCCTTGAGATTATGGGCAAATGCCGCCTTCATGTCTTCATATACCGTTTCTTTGGTTTTTCCTGTAAAATCGCAGGTTTCCTCCAGAATGACATCCCCCACACGCATGTCCAGCTTCTCCGCTGCCCGGATGCATTCTCCTATCGTCATATGACCAAAATGATCACCGGCCTCCGCCGCATATTCTCTGACTGTCATGTCCTTTCCCCCAATTTTCCCAGATCCGCCGGGTTCACCGGCATCGCCTCCTGTTTGGCTGGGTGCAGCTGTAATCCTCCGCTCCCAGCCCTATCGTCCGTCCTCTCCCTCGCACACCTGTACCC
>CAVLCU010000122.1:0-7712 GCA_963661545.1 Lachnospiraceae bacterium
GACCCGAACCCTCACATGGGAGAAGAGGCGGTAAGCCGCCACAGAAGCCAAAGCCATGCCGCCCAGGCCGAGAAAGGCATATCGAACCTTGTGGGTAGCCACACAAACCATCACAATATAGGCTACGAAATAAATCAATGCCGCCCCCAGATCCTTGGATACCACCAGAATCACCACATGAATGCCTGCCACCACCGTCACCTTAAAGACCTGGGCAAAATCCGTGACCTCCTGGAGCATCCCGGCAATGAAAAAGACAAAGGTAATCTTGACAAATTCCGAGAATTGGAAGGTAATGCCTCCAATGCTGACGGACAGCTTGCCGCCGCCGCTGACTCTGGCGAAGAGAAAGACTCCGGCCAGAAGCAGGATTCCCAGAATTCCATAAAACCAGGTCAGGTCTCGCACCATCTTTACCTTCCGAACCAGAACCGGAACGATAAAGGACAGGGTAGTCGAAACAGAGACGATGAGGAGCTGCTTCACTGCCGTCGTGATGTCCAGCCTGGCCTGAATGATAAATCCGATGGACAGGAGCATACACATGGTATTGAGGAGAATCAGGGAAGCCTTCTTATAGATCAGACGGTAGAAGCCCTGCACAGCCAGCATGTAGATCACAATTCCCCCGTATAAAAGAATCATATAGATATCGTTGGATTGCAAATACATGACAAAATAAGCTGCAAAATTAAAGAGCAGCAGAAGGAAAATCTGCTTCCCCATGATCCGTCTTCTGGCCGATTCCTGCTTCTTCTTCAAAACCATAAAGGTCTCCATGGTAAAAAAAATCATCAAGAGCAAAAGCAGATATTTCGATATTTCCACAATTATCTTATTCATATAGAAACCTTTCAGGGCTGCCTGCGCAGCTGTCGTCTCTGTCCCTTACTCCACACCCCGTCGGTAATGCCCCTTGGTGGTCTTCCCTGCAGTGGGAAGCCCTCCTTTTCCTGCATCCTGTCCCTGCACATATACCTCTGCAAAACGTCGGGCCAGGTCAGCAGCCTCCCTGGGTTCCTCCAGGGTAAAGGAAAGGCGGTAGGACTCACACCCCAGCCTCTGGACAGAGGCTGCCTCCGTCAGGAGGCTGGTGGCCAGGCTGTTATAGATGATATTATAGCAGGAATCACAGCAGCATGCCACAGGAAACTGCATTCCTTTTCGATCCTTTAAGAAAAGTCGGCTGTTTTGATGAAGGCAGTGATCCAGATTCTTCTTCAGACACTGGGCGGAAATCATCATAGGAGATCGACCGTACAGAATCAGCTGACTGTGGGAATTGTCCCTCCTGGCTATCTCTCCACAGCTCAGCTCCAAAGGAAGGGTATCTCCCTGGATTCCCTCCTCTCTCCAGAATTCCTGGGAAAGGCTGTTCATGGTATACATGCCGGCATCCAGTATGGCCTTCTTCTCCAGACCCCCTTCCTTGAGAAGGGCCAGATCCTCCAGACAGCGAACCAGAAAACCATCCAGGCCTGTCTGAACCAGGGCCGGCAAAAGCTTCCGATACCTGTCTGCCTCTCCCAGACGGGTGATATAGGGAAGCATCAGACGAACCTTCCTCCCCTCCCGCTGTAATTGCTCCACCTCCCGAAGATTGGCCGGGACAAATCCAATGGGCAGGTAAAAGCCCTGGATTTCCTCTATCGGCTGCAGGGCATGAAGCTGGGAGAGATTCTCCACAGAAACCCATAAGGGCTTTGCTTTAGATGTCTTCTTTGCCCCTGGCGGAAAAACCGCCTTTCGGGCATCCTCTCGGCGAAAGGGGGATAGCATCGCCGCCTCCATGCGATCCAGACCCTCTCTTCTCAGCTCGTTCAGGGTCTGCATGGGGACGAAGACAGAACCCAAAAGGCGAATGTCCAGCTTGTGGAAAAAGAAGGGGCTGGCGCCTGTCTTTTGCATCTGAATTCTTACCCGGTCTTCTGTCACCGGCTGATTCCTGGCCTCTTCCACCCCTGTTCTTTCCACCTGAACCCAACGGTTTTTGCATCGCAGCTGCAGGATGGCAGGTTGCCCCGGAGCAAGCGTCAACTGCCCCTCCAGGCCGATCTGCTTCTGGCAGGCAGCCTGGTCCTGACGGATTTTGTCATAAAGCTCCTGACTTCTTCTCTGTTTCCCGTCGGTCAGCTTGGCATTTTTCAAGGCCATCATTTTCCGCCCATTTCTTTGCAGATAATAGCTTTGGCTAAAGCCGTCCCGATGGAAGAGGGCATGGAGGGTCTGCAGATCCTCCTGTCTCACCTCATAATGCCCTGGACCTCCTTCCAGATAGAGATCCAGGTACTTCCGATAGATGGCAGTAACCCCGACGGTATATTCCAGCCGTTTCATCCTTCCCTCAATCTTCAGGGAGGTGATACCAGCCTCCAGGATAGAGGGAAGAATCTCCAAGGTACACATATCCTTGGTATTGAGAGGATAGGCGGAGTTCCTGTCATTCAGGCGCCTGTCTCCTTCATATACCTCATAGGGCAGGCGGCAGGGCTGGGCACACCTGCCTCGGTTGCCGCTGCGCCCTCCGATCAGACTGCTCATGAGGCACTGGCCGGAATAGGAGTAGCACAGGGCACCATGAATAAAGCTTTCCACCTCCAGGCTGGTGCGGCGGCCAATCTCCTGGATCTCCCCCAGGGAGAGCTCTCTGGCTGTCACTACCCGACGAAAGCCAGCCTTTTCCAACAGGGCTGCACCGGCAGGACCCGTAACTGCCATCTGGGTACTGGCATGCAGGGGAAGGCTGGGAAAAGCCTGCCTGACCAGCAAAGCTACGCCCAGATCCTGAACGATCAGACCATCCAGCCCCGCCTGATAATAGGGAAGCAGATAAGGATAGAGTTTATCTTGCAATTCACCCTCCTTCAAGAGGGTATTGACCGTCAGATAGACTTTCTTACCCCAAAGATGGGCCAGGTCGATTGCCCTGCACAGGCTATCCTCATCCAAATTGTCCGCATAAGCCCTTGCTCCGAACATAGTCCCACCGGTATAGACTGCGTCTGCCCCTGCAGTCAGGACGGCTTTCAAAGTCTCAAAGGAGCCGGCGGGAGCCAGCAATTCTATCGCCATATCTGCCTTCCTTTCCTGCCCCATTCTCTTCCCTCTTTTCCGGACAAGCCGCCTGATGGGGCATCTGCAAAACATAGGATTGCCTATGCACCAGATCGCATAGGAAAGACGCCGTATGGCAACCGGCGCCTTCCGTTTTTTCTTCCTTACTCCTCCTCGGAGTTTGTCTCTTTCCTACCTTGCATCTCTGCTTGAAAGCGAAGGGCCGCATTTTCCCGCCGCAGCTCTTCCATCTCCTGCTTCATCTTGTCCATCTGAATCTGAGCGGCAATCAGGTCGTGCTTCACTTCATAGGCCTCCCGGTCCTTGGCTTCCATATCCTCCTCCATGGCGTCTGCCTGATCCTTAGCCTTGAAGTAGTCATCTGCCAGATTGAGAGCCAGCAGGGTATTCCTGGTATCCTGGGTCTGTCGCTTATAAGCAGGAAGAGTAGCCAGTTCTGCAATCTTGTTATTCAGATAAGAAGCCACCCTCTGAAGATATTCCTCACTCTCATAACCGCTGAGTGTAATGATTTTACCGTCTATCAGAACCTTGACTGTGTTTTTCGATGCCATTGAAAGAAAACTCCTTCCTTCACATATGAATACTCGGACAGGTGAGACCGAGATGCCGACAGGCTGTTTCTGTTACCATCCTCCCCCTGGGGGTTCGATTCAGGAATCCGTTCTTGATCAGATAGGGCTCATAGACATCCTCGATGGTGCCACTGTCTTCTCCAATCGCTGCAGCCAGAGTATCCAAGCCCACAGGACCACCGGCAAACTTCTCAATAATGGTGGTCAAGAGCAGACGATCCGTCTGATCCAAACCATATCGATCTACCTCCAGCAGATCCAGTGCCAATTCTGCCACCTCCCTGGTGATGTGACCATCATGCTGAACCTGGGCAAAATCCCTGACACGCTTCAGCAAGCGGTTGGCCAGCCTTGGCGTTCCCCTGGAACGGCGAGCCAGCTCCAGAGCTCCCTCCTGCTCAATGGAGACCTGCAGGATCTCTGCGGAATGAAGGATGATTTTCTCCAATTCCTCATCCGTATAGAATTCCAGATGATGAATCACTCCAAAGCGATCCCGCAGGGGAGCCGTCAGAAGGCCGGCTCGGGTAGTAGCTCCCACCAGGGTAAAGCGGGGCAAGTCCAGCCGGATGGAACGGGCAGAGGAACCCTTGCCAATCAGGATGTCGATGGCATAATCCTCCATGGCCGGATACAGAACCTCCTCCACCTGTCGATTCAGTCGATGAATCTCGTCTACAAATAAAACATCCCCATCCTGCAGATTGCTCAAGATAGCTGCCATCTCTCCCGGTTTTTCTATGGCAGGACCGGAGGTAACCTTCAGATGTACCTGCATTTCATTGGCAATAATTCCGGCCAGGGTGGTTTTTCCCAGACCAGGGGGGCCGTAGAAAAGCACGTGATCCAGCACGTCCCCTCTTTGCCTGGCAGCTTCTATATAGATCTTCAGGCTTTTTTTGGCTCTTTCCTGACCGATATAGTCCTCAAGATATTGGGGGCGCAGGTTGCCTTCTATCCTAATATCCTCTTCTGTGACACTCGTTTCAATGACACGCTTTTCCATGACGATTCTTCCTTAAAAGATGTATTTCAGGGCGGCCCTCAGAAGTTTTTCCGTATCCATCTCCTCTGCTCCTTCTACTTTTTTCACGGCTTGCAGGGCCTCTGTAGCCGAATACCCCAGGGCCACCAGAGCCTCCACTGCCTCTGATCCGGAGGAAATTCCCCCTTGTGCAGTCTGAGATTCCTGCATATGATCCCTCTTTTTTTCGAAGGCATCTTGAAGTTGGAACTTATCCTTTAATTCCAGAATCAGCTTCTGAGCAGTCTTCTTGCCGATTCCGGGTGTCCTGGCAATAAAGGCAGCATCGTCTGAAAGCACAGCAAAGCGCAAATCATCGGAGGAGATGGTGGACAGAATACCCAGGGCAGCCTTAGGACCAATCCCGTTCACATTCAACAGCAGGCCAAAGACCTCCAGGTCATCCCGGCTCAAAAAGCCATACAGCTGCAAAGCATCTTCCTTCACATACAGGTAGGTATAGACTTTCACCTTATCGCCCATACGAAGGCCTTGATCCAACACAGCCATGGGCACATGGATCCGAAGTCCTATCCCGTTATGATCCAGAAGAAGACTTCCTTCCTCTACCTCCTCCACAACCCCCTTGACATATCCGATCATCTGCGCCTTTCCTCCTTAAGCCTTTCCTGCTGCTTTTGTCTCCCACATAAGGGGGGAGATGCAGCCCCGGGGGCATTCCTCCTTGCATTTTCCGCAATTCTGACAGAGCCCGTAATCAATCTGGGCAAGGAAATTCTCCACCTTGATAGCTCCGGCAGGACAATTTTTCTCGCATTTCTTACATCCGATACATCCCACCTCACAGCTGTCCAGAACTGCTTTTCCCTTATCATGGCTCAAGCAATGTACGTGATAGGCAGGGGCTTCATAAGGAACCAGGGTGATCAAGCCCTTGGGACAGGCTCTGATACAGGCTCCGCAGGCCTTACAAAGCTCTCGCTCCACCACAGCGACACCGTCCACGATATGAATGGCACCAAACTGACAGGCCTTGACACAGGAACCGTATCCCAAACAGCCGTAATTACAGCGCTTGGGCCCCCCGTTGGGGACAAAGGGCATCATGGCACAGTCCTGCAGACCGGTATATTGATAATCGATTCTCGTTTTCTCACAGGTTCCTGCGCATCGAACAAAGGCTGTCATACGCTGGCTTTCTGTGATCTCCTCTCCCATAATTCCGGCAATGATCCTGGCTACGGCTGGTCCGCCTACCGGACAGGCAGTCACAGGAGCCTTGTGATTCACAATAGCCTCCGCCACACCATCACAGCCGGGATATCCGCATCCGCCACAGTTATTCCCAGGCAGAGCCTCCCGAACAGCAGCCATGCGCTCATCGGTCTGAACCTCAAATTTTTTCCCTGCTATGCCCAGGAGCATCCCGATGATGACACCTGCTCCTCCGACAATCAGGATAGAAAGTACTACTGTATTCATTTCCTATACCTGCCCCCTTCTATATGATCCCTGAGAAGCCGCAAAATGCGATGGACATCAGCATAGCTGTCAGGAGAACGATGGGCATACCCTGAAAGGCCTTCGGCACATCATTATGCTCCATCTTCTCCCGCAGCCCTGCCATGAGCACGATGGCCAGGGTGAATCCGGCTGCTGTGGCAAAGCCATTGACGGTTCCCTGCAAGATGCTGTAATTGTCCTGCACATTGATCAAAGCAACGCCAAGAACCGCACAGTTGGTGGTGATCAGGGGCAGGTAGACCCCCAGGGCGCGGTAGAGGGAGGGAATGCTCTTCTTCAGGAACATCTCTACCAGCTGTACCAGAGCCGCAATAACCATGATAAATACAATCGTTTGTAAATATTCCATTCCCAGGGGTACCAGGATAAATTGATAAATCATACCGGTACACAGGGAAGACAGGGTGAGAACAAAGATAACAGCTCCCCCCATTCCCCCTGCTGTGGACATTTTCTTGGAAACCCCCAGGAATGCACACAAGCCAAGGAACTGACTTAAAACAACATTATTCACCAGAGCAGAGCCCACGGCGATAATCAATAACTCTCTCATCTGGGCCTCCTCCTCTATGATTCTTTCCCGACACAGGCACGATTCCCGCAGGCAGCACAGCCCTGACCACAAGCGCCGGAAGTCTTGGACATACCGGGTTTCTTCGCTTTCCTATGATTCAGAAAGGCTGTCAGCAAGGCCAATACCAAAAAGGCTCCCGGTGCCATGATAAAGATATTCACCGGCTCATATCCGGTGGGCAGAACCTGATAGCCCAGAAACGTACCTGCTCCCACCAGCTCCCGCAGGGCACTGATGGCCAAAAGGCCCAGGGTAAAGCCAAGTCCCATACCAAGACCGTCGAAGATAGAGGGTAGGACCTTATTCTTGCCTGCATAGGCCTCTGCCCGTCCCAAAATAATACAGTTTACCACGATCAATGGAATATACAGACCCAGGGACTCATAGAGGGAGGGAAGATAGGCCTCCAGCAGAAACTGGACAATGGTTACAAAGGAGGCCACAATGCCAATATAGGCCGGCATACGAACCCCATCCGGGATGACCTTCCTCAGGGCTGCGATCATCAGGTTCGACAGGGTCAGGATTACTGTAGTGGTTAATCCCATTCCAATTCCATTGATGACAGCTGTGGTTACAGCCAGAGTGGGACACATTCCGATCATCATGACAAAGGTCGGATTCTCTTTCACAATACCATTATACAAGCGTTCTACAGGTGTATTCGCTTTCATCCTAATTGCCCCCCTTCTGCCAGAATCCGATAGGCGCAGAGGCCTGCGTTGACTCCATTGGTTACCGCATTGGTGGTAATGGTGGCACCACTGAGGGCATCGATTTCATTTTCCGCAGAGGCTCCCGTCTTCGAATACTGAATGGAGTCTGATTGCATGCCTGCAAATTGGCTCTTGAAGGAGTCCGTATTGGCCCGCATACCCAGACCGGCCGTCTCATTGATGGTCAGGAAGGAAATTCCCTGAATCCTGCCATCCTGGGACACTCCCATAGAAAATTGAATGTCGCCGCCGTAGCCTTCTCC
>CAVLCU010000123.1:0-7611 GCA_963661545.1 Lachnospiraceae bacterium
CATATTTAATCACGAGCAGAACCTCCCCACAAGCCAGAACCCCACATGCCAATCGCAAAGTGATAGTTTGTTTTCTTGGCCAACTGAATATTCATGTGAAGCAAGCTCTCGCTGCCGCCTTACCCGCACCGTTCCAACTCCCCGTTGTGATGCGGTGACTGACCACTTCCGTTCCCGCTCCTACTGCCATACCGATTGTCCCAGATATCGCAGCAGATTTTACCCCTGCAATCACAACTCCAGCAAAAGCTATTGCTGCTCCACCCGTTGCAGCTGTTGCAGCAACAATAGCAGGAATCACATCTATGCTCATGGTTACGGTGAGGGCCAGGGCAATCCATTGGCATACTTTTCTTTTTCTCATGTTCTCCCTCTCTGTGTTTTTGTTTTTCGCTTCTCATCGTTTTTAAATCATACAAATATTATACCAATAAGTCGATAGAATTACTATTATGTTTTGGTAACCCTTGAGGCGGATTAATATCTTAACAAACCCAGATCTCTTGCAAAAGAAAAAAAACATGCTATGATAGAGTCGTAGGAAAAGCCTTTGAAAGCCGCAGGAGTGCGGTTTTTTGAAAGCAAGGCAGTTAGTGTCTTTTAACTCTATGAAACGAGGTATCCTTATGCAATTTAAAACCTTGGGAAGCAAGGAAAATCCCGCCGTGCTCTTCTTCCACGCCATGGGGGTGACGGGAGACAGCAGCATGCCGGTGGCGACCTGTTTGCAGGAGCATTACTTCTGCATCCTGCCCACCTCCACGGTCTACTGCCAGGGGCAGAGATACCAAAGCAAGGCCCAGGAGCTGCGGCAGGTGGAATCCTTTCTTCGGGAAAATGGCATAGATCGTCTGGCACTCTTGGTCGCCTCCTCCCTCGGCGGGGATCTGGCCTTGGCCTTTCTGACCCATACCAAGCTACCAGTGGACCACATTTTCTTCGATGGCGGCCAATTTGCACAGATCTCTCTGCCCCTGCGCCGCATCATGACACCCCTTCTCTACCTGGCCATAAAAAGCCTCTACTGGTCCAAAGGCGGCACCCTCCACAAGATACTCTGGTGTGACGATGTGGCCATAAAGCCCTATTTCATAGCCGCCGGAAGAGTGCTGCGCTATGGCAATCTGCGCCGCCAGCTGGCCCAGAGTCTGGAGGATAAGCCCTTCCCCCCTCTAGCCTGTGAGCTGCAAAAGCGAGCCTATTTTGCATTCGGCACTGCCGAGGAACACTTCAAGTACCGCGCTGCCCTCATGCAGGCCTACCCCTGGGGCAATTATCCCATATTCGAGACCTATCACCACATGCAATATCAGATCCGCAACCCACAAGGATTTGCAAAAATGCTGGTCTCCCTCATTGAGGAAGATCGCCTGCCGGACCTTCCCTTTCTGAAGGGATTGGAAAGAAATGGAGGTAAAAAAATATGGACAGCTACCTGATGGAAACACTCATGCTGGATTTTTCGCATCCGGCCATACAGAATTTGATAGACCGGCAAGGCTGGCGTGAACGGGGAGAATTTGAGCGTATCAGAGACATCTATTACTTCGTCCGGGATCAGATCCTGTTCGGCTACAACACCGATGACAGTCTCTGTGCCTCTTCGGTTCTGGCAGATGGCTACGGCCAGTGCAACACCAAGGGAACCCTCTTCATGGCCCTGCTCCGGGGATGCGACATTCCCTGCCGGATTCACGGCTTCACCATCCATAAAAGACTCCAAAAGGGGGCAATGACAGGGCTGGTATACGCCCTTGCACCTAAACAGGTCTTTCACAGCTGGGTAGAGGTCTATCTGGAGGGCCTTTGGTACGAGCTGGAGGCCTTTATCCTGGATAAACAATATCTGGAAAACCTGCAGGCGGCCAATCCCCATTGCAGCGGCCCCTTCTGCGGTTACGGCGTAGCAGTCCGGGATTTTCGTCACCCCGTCATCGATTTTGACCGGAACAACACCTATATCCAGAGCGAAGGCATCCAGCAGGATTTCGGTATCTATGACAGCCCCGACCTGCTGCTCCGGGACCATCATCAGGAAATGTCTCCCCTGAAAGCCTTCATCTACCGCAATCTAGGGCGGCATCTGATGAACGCCAACGTGAAGAAGATTCGAAACAAGATGTAACCAGATGCAAAACAAAGAAGGACCCATCTGATTTCTATTGATTTTTTCACCCAAATCGCATATGCTTTAGGCATATACACAGGTCGTGCCCACGACAGAAGTTAGGAGGAGGATCATGTATCTTTGTGATATGCATACCCATACCATTGCCAGTGGCCATGGGACCACCTGCACCATTGCGGATATGGCCAAGGCTGCTCACAGCAAGGGCTTGACCCTGCTGGGCATTACGGACCACGGCCCGGGAACCCTGGGAGCCGGAAGAGTTTCGTATTTTCGCAGTCTGGCTCATGCGCCCAAAGTGCGGTGCGGCATCCGGGTTCTGTATGGGGTGGAAGCGAATATTATGGACTATGAGGGAAGATTAGATCTGGAGGACCAGGTGCTGGAGGGGCTGGATTATGCCATTGCCAGCATGCACCACCCGCCCCTGACTCCCGGAACCCGCAGGGAAAATACCCGAGCCTATATCCGGGCCATGCAGCATCCGGCAGTGAAGCTGATCGGTCACTGCGACCAGGTAGCTTATCCAGTAGATTTTGAAGAATTGGCGGCTGCCGCCGGGGAGTATGGGGTCATTCTGGAATTGAACAACGCCTCTTTGGACCCCCAGGGCTACCGAGGAGATACGAGGGAAAATGACCGTCTCCTGCTGGAGGCCTGTCTCCGCCACCGCCTGCCGGTGCTCCTCTCCAGCGACAGCCATGGCAGAGATCATGTGGGGGACTTTACCTACGCAGAGGCCTTTCTCCGGGAAATGGCCTTCCCGGAAGACTTGGTGCTCAATCACCGCCCCCAGGAGGTAGAAAGACTGCTGGGCTGATCGGTCACTGGTTTACCTCCGAGACGGGGGCCTTCTTCACCACGAAACCGAAGTAGATCAGATGAGCTACCCATACGCAGGCCAGGATAGCGCAGGGGATATAGAGGCCCTTGCGCAGCATCAGCAGAAATCCAATGGTCATCAAAAGGGTGACGGTGCCGATGATCTTGGCCTTGGTTTTGTTGGCCATACCCTGGCCCTTCACGTAGCTTTCCAGGTTATTCTTATACAATTTGGTTCCGATGAACCATTGATGGAGCTTTTCCGAGGATTGGGAGAAGCAGAAAAGAGTCGCCAGGAAAAAGGGAACCGTGGGCAGGAGGGGCAGCACGATACCCATACAGCCCAGGGCAAGGCTGATACAGCCCAGGGCAAGGAAAATCCATTTTTTCAGCTTCATTTTTTTCAAGTCTCCTTTTCTATTGTTTTTTCTTCCATCTCATAGACCCGGTCTGCCACATTCATGGTGGAGATTCGATGGGATACCAGAACCACCGTCTTGCGGGCAGCCGATTCCTTCAAGGATTTCAAAATAATTCCCTCATTCAAAGAATCCACGTTGCTGGTGGGCTCATCCAAAAGGATCAGGTCGGAATCATGCAGGAAGGCCCGGGCAATGCCAATCCTCTGCTTCTCCCCTCCCGACAGGGTATCTCCCAGCTCTCCCACCTCTGTGTCGTATCCCTGGGGCAGGCTCATGATGAAGTCATGAATAGAGGCCTTCCTGGCCGCCTCCATGATCTCCTCCCGGCTGGCTCCCGCCTTGGCCAGGCCGATGTTATGGGCGATGGAGTCGTGAAAGAGGTGGGTTTCCTGGGTGACATAGCTTTCCAGATCCCTCAGCCTCCGGGTGGGAATCTGCCGGACATCCTCCCCCTCCACCAGGACACTGCCCTTTTGCACATCCCAGAACCGCATTAAGAGCTTCAGAAGGGTGGATTTACCGGATCCGCTGGGTCCGTGAATGCCGGTGATCTTGCCCCCCTCCAGCTTCAGGGAGCAATCCTCCAGAATTGCTTCCTCCTGATAGGAAAAGGTCACATGACAGACCTGGGCACCGGAGAATTCTCTGCCCTCTGCCTGCCCAGCTTCCTGTCCACTACTAGCCTCCCTAACTTCCATTTTCTCTTCGCGAATCTCTTCTTTTTTCTCCGGAATCTCCTCCACCAGAGGTTTTTCCTCCAGGAGGGACAGCACCCGCTCTCCGCTGGCCAGGGTCTGATTCAGGTTATTGGACAGGCTGGCCAGAGCCACCACCGGGCCGAAGGAGCCCATCATGGCCAGGGTACAGGTCAGAATGCCCTCGAAGCCCATCTGATCCCGGCTGTAGAGCCAGATAGTCAGAGCCAGCATGGCAAAGGAGGCCAGGAGAATGGCCAGATTGGTCCAGGATCTCTGTCCTCCCTCCAGCTTGCTTAAGCCTTCCTGCATCCTCGCCAGCTTGCGGGAACGCCGGGACATGTCTTCCTTCCGATCTGCTCCCCGTCCATATTGGATGGTTTCATCCAGCCCCCTCAGGGAATCCAGGACGAAGCTGTTGAGCTGGCCGAACTCCGTCCGGTATTCCATCCCCCTTTGTCCCCCTCTTTTGCCATTGCTAAGAGGAATGACCAGGCCTACCACCAGATAGGCTGCCAGAGCCAGGAGCCCGGCCAGCCAGTGATATCCTCCGATGAAGATCACCATAATCAAGGATGTCAGGCTGGCAATGGCGATGGGGGATATGGTATGGGCATAGAAGACCTCCAGCAGCTCTATATCCGTGGTAAGGATAGAGATGAGATTTCCCTTGTCCCTCCCCTCCAGCTTGGCCGGGCAGAGCCTTCTCAAAGCCCCGAATACCCTATGGCGTATCAGGGCCAGGAGCTTGAAGGCAATGAAGTGGTTGCAATATTGCTCGAAATAATGGAGGATTCCCCGCAGCAGGGCAAGGAGAATCATAAGGGTTATCAGGGTCTTCACCGGGGTGAATACCAGCCACATATTCTGAACCGGCACCAGGTCTCCCATAACTCCCGTCAACAGGCCATGCACCACCACCTGCCCCGCTAAAATCGTCAGGAAAATGGCGCTAAGATAGCCTGCCGTTCCCAGGAGGACAGCCGCCAGCATGACATGGAGCAAGGGTTTCACCAGACCAACCAGGCGCCCCATGATCTGAATGGCACTCCTACGCATAGGTCCTCCCTCCCTTCCCGTAATTTTCCAAAGCCATCTGGCTCTCATAGAGCTTCCAATAGGCTCCCCTTTGTGCCATCAGGGTCTGATGACTTCCACTCTCCTGAATCCGGCCATCCTGGAGGAAATAAATGCGATCGGATTCCACCACGTTGGCCAGGCGGTGGGAGATCAGGAGGACGGTCTTGCTTTTGGCCAATTCATGAATGACCTGCATGATCCCTTCTTCACTCTCCACATCAATATTAGAGGTGGCTTCGTCCATCAGATAAATCTGGGCATCCTTCAGAAGGGCTCTGGCGATGACCAGTCTCTGGCATTGACCGCCGGACAGGTTGCTGGCCTTTTCCAGCAGCCTGGTCTGCAAACCCTCCTGGGTCTGGAGAAAGCTCCAGAGATTGACCTTCTCCAGAACCGCCTTCATCTCCTCTTCCCCTGCCTCCGGCTTGGCCATGCGCAGGTTCTCCGCCACGGTTCCCTGAAAGAGATAGCTGTTATGCCGCACCAGGACCACCTGCCCCATCAGGTCCTCTTCCCGGATCTGGGCCAGGGGCTGGCCGCCTATGGTGACCTCTCCGGAAAATCCCCGGTTCCGACCTGCCAGAAGCCCTGCTATGGTACTCTTGCCGCATCCCGACTCTCCCACCAGGGAGATAAAGCTCCCGGCAGGCAGGTCCAGGTCGATCCCCTTCAGGATCTCCCGGTCCTCCCCATAGGAGAAATGTACATTTCTCAAAGAAAGATCCCATTTTCCCTCCGGCAAGGTCTTGTTTCCCGCCTCCGGCTCCGGCAGATCCAGAATCCGAAAGATCTTGTCACTGGCCGCCATCCCGTTCATGGCAATATGAAAAAAGGAGCCCAATAGCCGCAGGGGCAGGAAGAATTCGCTGGCCAGCAGGATAATACAGAGGGTTCCCGCCAGGGGAATATTTCCCCCCAGAAACTGGAAAAGAGCCACCGCCATGCCCAGGGCTGCCCCTCCGTAGGCCACAATATCCATGACGCTGGTGGAATTCAGCTGCATGGTCAATACCTTCATGGTAATCCTGCGGAAGTTTTGGGCCTCCTCATCCATTTCCTCTGCTTTTTTCTGATCTGCCTGGTAGATCTTCAAGGTGGTCAGCCCCTGCAGGTTCTCCAAAAAGGAGTCCCCCAGGCCTGTATAGATACTCCAATACTTGTTCAGAAGCCGTTTGGCAATCTTCTGGACCACCACAATGGAAAGGGGAATCAGGGGAACACAGATCAGGAGAACCAGGCTGGCCTTCAGACTGATCCTGGATAGAATCAGGAAGAGGGTCAAAGGAGCCAGCAGACTGTAGAAGAGCTGGGGCAGGTATTTTCCAAAATAGGTCTCCAGCTGCTCCACTCCCTCCGTGGACACCTGGACCACCTCCGAGGAGGAGACCAAATCCCGGTAGGAAGCCCCCAGCCTTAGCATCTTGTCGTAGATCTTCTCCCGCAGAACCCGCTTCACATCCACGCAGGCCTGATAGGAGGACCGGGCTCCCATGCGTTCACAGAGGAAACGGATGACCACCACGGCAGCCAGGGTCAGAATCGTGTCACGGATGACAGCAGTGGAGACCCTGCGGCAAACCACCCCCTCCAGCAGGTCGGCGATGGTAAAGACCGCCAGAACCTGGGAGAGAAGGGCCAGCCATTGCCATAGGACGGTGTAGATGATATATTTCTTGGCCTGGGAGACAAGTCCCAGCAGTCTTGTTTTGATCATGGGGTGATTTGAACCTCCTTCGTGCATGGAAAGCCTCCGGACAGGGCCGGACAGGGACGGGCGGAGCCGGGTGGCAGGGGGCAGTCCGGCAGGCTGGGCTTCAGCTTGAAGAGGCCTGCCTACCTGAACCCCTGCCACTCGTCCCCGCCCTGACAATTCAAGGCCTAATGAAGCATATACCTAGCCGCTATCAACGATTGCCTGGTTTCTTCTCTGCTCTGCTGCATATGAGATGCCAGATAGCCAGGATGGGATGGTGGAATATCATCCTGGGACCGGAGAAGCGCATGACCTGCCGTATCTCTTCCCTTTTTTCGGGTTTATAGCAATGTACTTTACAATTGGCGCAGAAGGTTTTTTCTTGCATAAATGGACATTTCTCGCTTCGAGCCTTTGCATAATCGGAAAGCTCCTGGCAGGATGGACACATTTGTCCCATCCCTTTCTTCTGACCCGGATGCTTTTTCCAACAATACAGTCGGATCATCTCCTCCACGACATATTGTTCCTTCCGTCGCTTTTTCTCTGTTTTATTCATACAAAATTATCTACTTTGAAAGCCCCGGACGGCAGACACAAGCTGTGGGATGCTCGCGACGCGAAGCTAGTCCCGTGAGGGGCATACCACAGCTTGTGGATATCGGACGGGCAAGCCGGTATCGACAAGTAGCCCGATAGGGCGGATTGTTGATACTGGCGGCAGCTGCGAGAGCACGTCAGTGCGGAGCAGCTGGCTTTCATACCTGGTGG
>CAVLCU010000124.1:0-7415 GCA_963661545.1 Lachnospiraceae bacterium
GGGGTGTGGTGCTCAAGGACCACCAGACCTTGAGGGATTTGTTTGAGGAGAGAAGGCCCCTGTATGAGCAATATGCGGACCAGGTGATCCAGGAGGAGGGCAAGGATATCGAGGGGACCTTAAGGGAAATTCTTAATTTTTGTTTACAAAAAGATGTAGATGGGTTAATATGATAGGCATACACGTTCGTATTTCAGGACACATTTCCCCTGTCAGGGTCTGAGGGGAGGCCGGGGCAGGTTACAGGAAGCTTATCAATTTGAGGTGGAAAATGGAACAGTATGTGATTAAGGGAGGGAATCCTCTCGTCGGTGAAGTGGAGATTGGGGGAGCCAAGAACGCTGCACTTGCGATACTGACGGCGGCTGTCATGCCGGATGAACCGGTGCTTATTGAGAATATCCCGGATGTCAGTGATATTAATGTACTGCTGGAGGCGATTTCCGTGATCGGAGCCACGGTGGAGCGACTGGACCGCCATACGGTGCGGATCAACGGGGCGACCATCGGATCCATCAGTGTCGATTATGAATTCATTAAGAAGATTCGCGCTTCCTATTATTTGCTGGGAGCGCTTTTGGGAAAATATAAAAAGGCCGAGGTGCCCCTTCCGGGGGGCTGCAATATCGGCAGTCGGCCCATTGACCAGCATTTGAAGGGCTTTCGCGCCCTGGGAGCCAACGTTCAGATCCATCACGGAGCCATTATTGCCTCCGCAGAGGATCTGAGGGGAGCCCATATTTTCCTGGATATGGTATCGGTGGGAGCTACCATCAACATTATGATGGCGGCGGCTCTGGCCCGAGGCAATACCATCATTGAAAACGCGGCCAGAGAGCCCCATGTGGTGGATGTGGCCAACTTCCTCAACAGTATGGGAGCCAATATCAAGGGAGCCGGTACGGATGTGATTCGGATCCGGGGGGTAGAGAGCCTTCACAGCAGCTCTTATTCCATTGTGCCGGATATGATCGAGGCAGGAACCTATATGTTTGCGGCAGCGGCCACCCAGGGGGATGTCTTGGTGAAGAATGTGATTCCCAAGCATCTGGAGGCCATGACAGCCAAGCTGCAGGAGATTGGCTGCCAGGTGGAGGAGTTTGATGATGCCGTGCGGGTCTGTGCCAAGCACAGGCTGGGCAAGACCCATGTGAAGACCCTGCCCTATCCCGGATTTCCCACGGATATGCAGCCACAGATGGGGGTAACCCTGGCTTTGGCCTCCGGTACCAGCATCGTGACGGAGAGTATCTTCGACAACCGTTTCAAGTACGCGGATGAGCTGGCCCGCATGGGAGCCAATATCAAGGTGGAGGGCAATACGGCCATCATTGATGGGACCGAGCGGCTGACGGGAGCCAGAGTCAGTGCTCCGGATCTGCGCGCAGGCGCCGCTTTGGTAATCGCAGGACTGGCAGCAGAAGGTCTGACGGTAGTGGATGATATTGTCTATATCCAGAGAGGTTACGAGGACTTTGAGCAGAAGCTTCAGGGTCTGGGAGCCGAGATGGAGAAGGTCAGCAGCGAGAAGGAGATTCAGAAGTTCAAGTTCCGCGTGGGGTAAGAGTCCTTGACAAGGGTTAAAAATATGCTATACTTAGCAGGTAACTGACTGTTTCAGACAGACATAGTGGAGGTAAATTATGAAAAAGAAAGTACTCAGCATCTTGCTGGCCGGGGTCATGGCTCTGGGGATGTTCGGCTGCGGAAGCAGTGCATCTAAGACCAGCTCAACATCCCAGGCAGAGGGATCTTCATCTGCTGCTTCTTCTGCATCCAGTGCAGCGGACGCATCCAGCGCATCTTCTGCCCAGACGACAGGCGACATCGACAAGGATTTCAAGGTAGGTGTGATCCTGGTAGGGGATGAGACTGAGGGTTATTCCAAGGCTCATATGGATGGCATCAAGGCAGCCGTTGCTGCACTTGGTTTATCTGAGGATAATATCATCTGGAAATATAAGGTAGAGGAGTCATCCGCCTGTGCAGATGCAGCTACCGACCTGGTGGGATCCGGCTGTAAGCTGGTGATTTCCAACAGCTATGGACATCAGACCTTTATGGCAGGAGTTGCCGCTGATTATCCGGATGTACAGTTCGTATCCATGACCGGTGATTTCGCTGCCATCAGCGGACTGGATAACTTCAAGAATGCATTTACCAATGTCTATGAGAGCCGTTATGTATCCGGCGTGGTTGCCGGACTGAAGCTGAAGGAGCTGACCGAGGAGGGCACCCTGACCAAGGAGACCGCTCCCAACAGCTTTGATGCCGATGGCAATATCAAGATCGGTTATGTAGGCGCCTACAACTATGCAGAGGTTATCTCCGGATATACCGCCTTCTTCCTGGGTGTACGCAGTGTCATGCCCAACGTAGTGATGGAAGTAAAATATACCAATTCCTGGTTTGATATTGACAAAGAGGGTGCTGCAGCAGAGGCTCTGATCGCCAACGGCTGTGTCATCATCGGACAGCATGCAGACTCCACCGGAGCTCCTGCGGCTACAGAGAAGCTGAATAAGGAAGGCAAGATCTGCTATTCCATCGGCTATAATATCGATATGCTGGAGACCGCTCCTACCGCAGCTCTTACTTCCTCCACCAATGTATGGGAAGTATATTATGAGTATGCCATCGGAACCGCAGCTTCCGGCGGACAGATCGACACCGACTGGTCCCAGGGTTATGCAGACGGAGCAGTAGCTATTACCGAGCTTGGTTCCTCCTGCGCAGAAGGAACTGAGGAATATGTAGCGGAGGTAGAAGACCAGCTGAAGGACGGAAGTCTGAAGATCTTTGATACCTCTACCTTTACCGTAGACGGCAAGGAAGTGACAACGGCAGAGATCGATCTGAGCTACTATGATTACAGCACGGATCCCGCTACCGTCATTTACCAGGGGGATACTGAGGAAGCCATCCAGGATGGATATTTCTCAGAGTCTACCTTGAGAAGTGCGCCATATTTCATGCTTCATATCGATGGAATCACAGAAGACCTTTCTGAAGAATAATCGAGAGATGCTCATGACGGGGGAGCTTTTACAGGCTCCCCCTATTTTCGATGATTCTGTCTGCTGAAACAGATTTTCAAAGAGAAGGGGTTGAGAATCTATTTCAACAGATGGAGGAAGATAAGAGAGGAGGACTTAGTTCCGTGGAAAATGCCATCCAATTAAAGAACATCAGTAAGACCTTTGGACGGATCCAGGCCAACAAGGGAGTTTCCCTGGATATCCGCAAGGGGGAGATTCTGTCTCTGCTGGGGGAGAACGGCAGCGGGAAGACCACATTGATGAATATGATCGCCGGGATCTACTATCCGGACGAGGGAAGCATCTATGTGAACGGAAAGCAGGTGGAGATTCGATCTCCCAAGGATGCCTATGAGCTGGGTATCGGTATGATTCATCAGCATTTTAAGCTGGTAGATGTCTTTAATGCCACGGAGAATATCGCCCTGGGACTGGAAAAGGGGGAGAAGTTCGACCTGAGGGAGATCCGGGCCAAGGCCCAGGCAATCTGCGACCGTTATGAGTTTGCCCTGGATCTGGATCAGAAGGTCTACGAGATGAGTGTCTCCCAGAAACAGACCCTGGAGATCGTGAAGGTTCTCTTCCGAGGAGCGGAGATCCTGATTCTGGATGAGCCCACGGCAGTTTTGACCCCTCAGGAGACAGACAAGCTCTTTCAGGTCATCCGCAACATGCGGGCGGACGGAAAGGCAGTGGTGATCATCACCCACAAGCTCCATGAGGTACTGGCAGTGTCAGATCGGGTGTCCATCCTGCGAAAAGGGGAATATATCGGGTCGGTGGAGACCAAGGATGCCACAGAGGATTCCCTGACAGAGATGATGGTAGGCAAGAAGGTGGATCTGGACATTGCCAGGACAGATCCCGTGAATGTGAAGAAAAGGCTGGAGATCCGGAATCTGACGGTCATCAATAAGGAAGGGGTAAAGGTTCTGGATGATATTTCTTTCGATGTCAAGGGAGGGGAGATTCTGGGAATCGCAGGAATCTCCGGAAATGGCCAGAAGGAGCTGCTGGAATCCATCGCCGGACTTCAAAAGACGGTTTCGGGAGCCAGTGTCCGTTTCTATGCCGGGCCTGAGGCAGATCAGGAGATGGAACTGATTGGACAGAATCCCAGAACCATCCGGGATGCGGGAATCCACTTGGCCTTCGTGCCGGAGGACCGTTTGGGCATGGGCTTGGTGGGTTCCATGGGGATGGCGGAAAATATGATGCTCAAGACCTATGACAACGGGAAGTCCCTCCTGACGGATCAGAAGAGTCCCAGGAAGCTGGCGGAGACGGTCAGGAAGAAGCTGGGGGTTGTCACTCCCAGTATCACTACCCCGGTATCCCGCCTCTCCGGCGGTAATGTTCAGAAGGTTCTGGTGGGGCGGGAGCTGGCTTCCTCTCCCATGGTATTGATGACAGCCTATGCGGTACGGGGGCTGGATATCAATACCTCCTACATGATTTATAACCTTCTGAACGAACAGAAGGAGAGGGGGGTTGCGGTGATCTTCGTAGGGGAAGATCTGGATGTGCTCATCGACCTGTGCGACCGGATCCTGGTTCTGTGCGGGGGACGCTGTAACGGGATGCTGGATGCCAGGAAGGCCACCAAGGAAGAGGTTGGTCTGCTGATGACCAATCTGAAGAAGGGAGAGCAAACGAAATGAAAGAGCCTTTTGTTCGAATCATCAAGCGGGACGGAGCCTCTCTGCGGCTGAAAGTATTCGTGCGTATCCTGGCTATTTTGCTGGCTCTGGTGGTAGATGCCATCTTCATCTACGGGGTGACAGGCTTGAATCCCTTGAGCGTCTACGGAGTGATGTTCCAGGGAACCTTTGCTACCGGCATTCGTTTCTCCTGGGCTATGAGGGATCTGGTCACCCTGCTCTGTATCGGTATCGCCCTGGCGCCGGCCTTCAAGATGAAGTTCTGGAATATCGGGGCAGAGGGTCAGGTTCTGGTGGGAGGCCTGGCGACGGCAGCCGTGATGGTTTATTGCGGCAATTCCCTTCCGGCACCGGTTCTGTTTCTGCTTATGTTTGTGACCAGTCTGGCGGCTGGGGCACTTTGGGGCTTTATTCCGGCCTGGTTTAAGGCAAAATGGGATACCAACGAGACCTTATTTACCCTGATGATGAATTATGTGGCTACCAGTATCGTGGCCTGCTTTACCAATATTCTGCGGGGCAAGGCCTCCAGTCTGGGCAAATTGAATATGGGAACCCAGGCGGGCTGGTTTCCCCAGTTTCTGGGACAGAGATACAACATTAATATCCTGATTGTGGCAATCCTGACGGTGGTCATGTTCCTCTATCTCAAGTATTCCAAGCAGGGATATGAGATCAGCGTGGTGGGAGAGTCGGAGAATACCGCTCGCTATGCGGGGATTGATGTGAAGAGGGTGCGGATCCGGACTATGCTGATCTCCGGCGCGGTATGCGGACTGGCCGGTTTTCTGCTGGTGGCCGGAAGAGACCAGACCCTGTCTACCAATACGGCAGGGGGCCAGGGCTTTACCGCTATCATCGTGGCCTGGCTGGCCAAGTTTAACACCTTCTACATGGCCTTGATTTCCTTCCTTTTGATCTTCCTGTCCAAGGGAGCCGGAGAGATTGCCTCCGCTTACAGTTTGAATGATTATGCATCGGATATTATAACCGGCGTGATTCTCTTCTGTATCCTGGGAAGTGAATTCTTCATTAACTTTAAGATGATTTTCCGCAGAAAAGCTGCAAAGGAGGGAAAGTAAGATGGAAAGCCTTATTGCATGGATCATTCGAGCCATTCCCTTTGGAACTATCATCATGTACGGAGCCATGGGGGAGATCCTGACGGAGAAGTCGGGCAACCTGAACCTGGGAGTTCCTGGCATTATGTATCTGGGGGGCTTTGCCGGCTTTGCCAGTGCTTATTACTATGAAAAAATGGCAGCCAACCCCAATACGGTAGTCTGCGTGTTCCTGGCTTTAGTATGCTGTATCGCAGCTGCTATGCTGGGAGGCTTGATCTTCAGCTTCCTGACCATTACCCTGCGGGCCAATCAGAATGTAACCGGTCTGGCTTTGACCATTTTCGGCAAGGGTGTGGCCAATTTCTTCGGCGTATTTATCCTGAACGGCGCCAGTTATACGGCAGCCCCTCTGGCTAATACGGCCTTTGCCCGGAAGATTCCCTTCCTGTCCTCCAAGCTGGGAGTGGTGGGACAGGTGATCTTCGGCTACGGCTTTCTGGTCTATGTGGCCATCCTCCTGGCGGTTATCTTCCATTTTATCCTGAATAAGTCCCGGGTGGGTCTGAATCTGCGGGCGGTGGGAGAGAATCCGGGAACCGCAGATGCGGCGGGTATCAGTGTGACCCGCTATAAGTACCTGGCCACCTGCATCGGCGCCGGCCTGTCCGGGATCGGTGGTCTCTATTATGTGCTGGATTATAACCAGGGCATCTGGGCTACCACAGAGCAGATCGAGGCTCTGGGCTGGCTGGCTGTGGCCCTGGTGATCTTCACCACCTGGAAGCCCTTGAATGCCATCTGGGGAGCCTATCTCTTCGGTATGCTCTATTGGCTCTACCAATTCCTGCCCAACCTTCTGGGCATTAAGGTGGCCAGCTACATGACCGACCTGATTCAGATGGTGCCCTACGTGGTAACCATTGTGGTTCTGATTGTGGCCAGCTTCCGCAAAAAGAAGGAAAACCAACCCCCCCAAAGTCTGGGATTGTCCTACTTTAGGGAGGATAGATAAACAAAAAAGGTTTGGGTGTTTTGACACCCAAACCTTTTTTTAGTTGTCAAAATACTAGAGGGGCAAGCTGGGGAATGGTTCTCTGGTATTGTCCACCTGGCTTGAAATTTTTTCGAATTGTTCTATGGAACAGATATGGTTTTTGGCTTTCTTGTCATAGCTGATGCCCACCAAAAGAATATTGCCGGTATAGGAGAGGAGGGAATCGGGGTAGTTTCGATTCCTGATCTGTTCTATGGCGGTGGTGGCTTGCTGATTCCATTTCAACTCCACAAGCAGGGCAGGGTATTCTCCCTTATATTCTGGCTTGGGAAGGTAGACAAAATCGGCAAAGCCTCGGCCAGTGGGTAATTCTCGGATGGGCTTAAAATAGTATTTCATCGTGCTCAGGTAGGCTATGGTTAAAACACTGCTTGGGGAATTCTCATCGTGATAGCGGATGGCAGAAGCATAGGTGTTATGAATGAGTTCCATGGTTTCTGCGACCTTGGCTGGATTCCTTTCCAATGTGGCATCTAAAAGGGCCTCGGAGTCTTCCTGAAAGGTAAGCATTTCATTCCATTTCTTACGTCGGACGGCTGCGGACAGTTCCTGACGAATCTCCTCTTTGGGTATAAAGGCAAGACGGCTTGTTTGGTTG
>CAVLCU010000125.1:0-7306 GCA_963661545.1 Lachnospiraceae bacterium
GATGCTTGTAAAAGGGATTGATCCTGGGATGGGGGGACTGCTCAATATACTTGTATCCCCAATCCGCCACCTGATGCACCCTGGAGTTAATATCCATCTGCTTAGCCAGCACGTCCACATCAAAGGCTATTTTCATCCAATCACCTCCTCCAGAAGCTGATCTACATTCGTTTCATCCATGCCATACAGTTCGATATTCGAACGTTCCGGAACACTTTCCCCCTGATACATCTCTTTTACGATCTCCCCACAGAGAGTACCGATGGAAGGCCAGTAACAGAAGACTGCCGCATCAATACTTCCATCTTTAATGGTCTGGGCATCCTCTGTACTTCCCACATAACCAACCACGGTAACCTGATCGCTCAGTCCGTTCTGCGCCAGAGCTTCCACCACACCCTGAGCCATAATATTGTCCATGGCTACAATGCAATCGATTTCATCTCCCATGGAGGTGATCCAGTCCTCTGCCACCTGCATGGCTGTCTCTGTGCTGGAATCTCCGCTTTGGACAGATACAATCTCCAGGTCATCCCTGGCAGCAATTCCTTCTTCAAAGCCCTCCTGCCGTTTTACCGTAGCTTCCCGTCCTGGCATGCAGGTCAGAAGACAGATCTTTGCATCCGGATCCAGATTCTCTGCGCACCAGGTTCCCTGGGTTTTTCCAAAATCCACCTCGTCAAATCCGGCGAATTTCCACTCTCCTCCGGAAGCTTCCGTTCCAACCATGAAAATCGGCACTCCCTCCGCATTGCAGGCTTCTACCGCTGCCGTATTGGCCTCCGTGTCCACCCCGATCATGAAGACCATATCCACCCCCTTGGTCAAGAGGTTTTCCACATTGGTGATCTGCTTTTCTGTATCCATGGCAGAGTCCGCTGTAATGGCTTCTACCTTATGGCCTACCTGGTCTGCAAAGGAATCGCTTTCCACATATTCCTGAAACAGAACCATGGCCGGATAGGTATTGGGATCGGAATTGTCCAGATTGATAAAGCCAACCCGATAAAGCAAGTCGCCTGACAAAGTCTCGGCAGAGGCATCTGAACTTCCTTCCACAAGGCTGCTATCTGCTCCCCCTGCAGTCGTTTTCTCTCCTCCACAGCCTGTCAAAAGCAGGGATCCCATCCATACAGCTACTGTCAATCCTGCGATTCCTTTTTTCTTCTTCATCCTATCTCTTCTCCCTTATCCTATCGATACAGTTCCGGCATTTCCTCATAAACCACCGCTTCTATGGTCTGCTTGTCCCTGGCCAGAGAGGCAGCAGCTGCTGCGACCTGACAGCAATAACCGTCCCAGGCGTCAGGGCCATCCACCCTGCCCTCCAGGCTTGCATGGATCCAGGCTTGAATCTCTTCATTATAGGCATCTGCAAAGCGCTGGAAGCAATCCGTATACATGGCTCTTCCGGTCTCTGCCTGAGTATTTACCGAAATATAATTGGGCTCCGGCAGATTCAATACCGCCTTATCACATACAATCTCGCACTTAATATGGTAGTCGTTATGATTGTTGACAAAGGACTCCACATCAATCCTGACACCGGATTTGGTAGTCAGAATCAGGATCTGGGGATCATGCAGGTCTTTGGGCCCATTATTGGTACTCTTGCCGTAACGCACCTCTGCGGTAGCATAGTCCTCTCCCAGCAGCCAGCGCAGGACATCGATTTCATGAACCAGGGAATTCTCTACGGCCATGGAATTGTCCCAATCTGCCGGAACAGAGGGATTTCTATGAGAGCAATGCAGGAGCAGAGCCTCACCGTATTTCCCGCTTTGCACTGCCTCCTTCAATTGACGATAGCCGCTGTCATAGCGCCGCATGAAGCCTACCTGAACATATTTTTTTCCTGCCTTTTGCTCTGCTTCTACAATTCGCTTGCAGGCATCTGCCTTGGGAGCCAGGGGTTTCTCGCAAAAGATAAACTTGCCTGCCTCAATGGCTGCCAGGACGCAGGGCTCATGATAGGGATCTGCCGTTGTGCAGATGATGGCGTCTATCTGGGGATCCTTAATCAGATCCAGATAATTCTCATACCCCTGCAGGCCATAGTCCTGCGCCACCTTCAGTCCGAAGGCGCCTGCCGGATCAGCAGCTGCCACAACGCGTCCTCCCTGCAGCCTCTGATTGATTCTTTCTATATGACTTCTTCCGATTCCCCCGGTTCCCACCAGGCCAATTCTCAATTCTTTTCCCTTCATCTGTCTTCCTCCTGCTATCGCTCTTATAGGACTCTGATTGTTTCAATCCTCTACATGAATGGGGTAATTGCAATATTTTTTGTAGGTATCGAAGATGGCTACGATATTCTGGGGGGGACAATCGGACTGGATATTATGTCCGCAGGCGAAGAGATAGCCGCCACCGGGGGCAAAATCTCTGATTTTCTGCTTAACATCCTCAATGACTGCATCGGTAGGTCCTGCAAATTTTCCCTGATTGTCCAAGCCGCCATGCAATACCAGCTTTCCATAGGCCATTTCCTTGATTTTCTTACTGTCCTGCATGGCGAAGGCATTGGCCTGCACCGGCTGGATGATATCCACTCCTGCATCATGGAGGGAATCAAAAGCCCAAGATACGGAACCGCAGCTGTGATAAGCCACCTTGCCGCCGCAATACTTATGCATAGAATCAATCACCCGCTTGATTCTGGGCTGTACCCGCTCCACAAACTGGGTGGGATGGATCAGGGGACCATTCTGGGTACCCCAGTCATCTCCCAGCCACATGATATCCACATACTCTCCCACTTCCTTCAGCATGGTCTCATACCAGGCGCACCACCAGTCGGCAGCCATGTCCAGGAGATAATCGGCAAATTCCTCATCGGCGGCAAAGTCAGCCATGAAGTTCTGCATGCCTCTCCACTCCCAGGCCTGATAGAAGACAGAACCATGCTCCCCGATGACGATGGCCTTATCCGTGTTCTCGTGGAGCCATTTTGCTCTTTCCTTCATGCCCTTGAATCTGGAGGGATCTGTGGGATCCGATGGCTTGAAGGCCTTCAGATCATCGATAGTATCCGCATCCTCCAGAGGATTTTTGACAAAATCAAAATACTCTCCCATCTGCTTGAAATAGACCCCGTTGGGATCATAGAAGCCTCCCTCGTCATCTATCTTCAATTCCCAGTTGGCAGGAGGATTGGACAGGAGACACCGGGTATCTACCCCGAAATAGTCCAGGACATAATCGCTGACCAGAGCTAATCCCTGCTTGATATCCCTGATGATAATCTCCTCCTCGGGAGCGCCAATATACTTCAGCAAATTCCGGTAGGCATCTGCCTGGATTCCCGTCACCGCATTATTGCCCCAGTCCACCGGAATTCTGTCTGCTTCTTCAAAATTCAGTGCTTTTAATACTCTTTCTCTCGAAGTCATTCTTTTTCTCCTTGTTTTTCTTATTTAGTGATATTCGTTAGGCGTTTTTCTTATTGTCACGGACATTGTACCATGAAATCTTTATATTCTTGCATAACATTCCTATAAAAAAATAGCACAATCCTATAATTTATTGTAAAATATGAACAGACCACGGAGGTGAGAGATCATGATTCCTTATATTACTTTTCCAGATCCGGCTACTTCGATTTTTTCAGAAACTGCCCGGTATCGGAAGGACGACCGGATCGAATCCCATGCCCATGCCTTCCTGGAGCTGGTTCTGATTGCAGGAGGCGCCTGCAGCCATCAATTTCGCCAGGTGGAAATGCCCCTCTTCTCCGGAGACATTTTCCTGATTCCGGCTCACCAGCCCCACAGCTATCGAATGCACGCGGAAACCGACTTCATCAACTGCTATTTCTACCCGGACTTGCCTTCCACCCAGGGGACGATGATCCGGGATATTCTTCAGGAGGGGAGCTTCTTCTCCCAGAATGTTGCTGCGAGGGAAGATCAGCTGGAGCTTTTGTCCAACCTGTCCCACCGGGAGACCCAGGCGGATGCCTCCCTTTCCTCAGACAGTAAGGCACAGATTCAGGGAATCACCCACCTCAATGCAAGGGAACATCACTCTATCGAGTCTCTCTTGCTGCGGATTCAGGAGGAGCAGGAACAAAGTAGCTTTGCAAGGGAGTCCATGAAATTCTGCCTCCTGCTGACCATCCTGATTACCATCCAAAGGGCCCAGAAACAAAGCCCCTCGGCTCTTCCCCCCTCGGATTCCAATCATAGAATCATGATAGAAAAGGCACTGGCCTACATGGATCAACATTTTACGGAGGAGATTAACATTAGCCAATTGGCCAGAGATTCTGCCATATCCGAAAGCTATTTCCGCACCCTCTTCAAGCATATCACCGGTCTGACACCCCTGGACTATATCACCCGCCTGCGGGTAGCAAAATCCCTGGAATACATCCAGCGGGAGGGGATCTCCATCTGTCAGGCAGCCGAAAAGGTTGGCATCTACGATCCCAACTATTTTACGAGAGTCTTTAAGAAAATTATGGGGAATTCACCGAAATATTTTAAAAAGATACCCTAGAAAGGCAAATAGAAAAGGGACTGCCGCCGCATGCCCGGTTTGGGAGCTATGCAAGGGCAGTCCCTCTAAGGAGGAACCGGTTTTTGCTAAAGCCTGGTTTGGGTGTCAAAGCACCCAAACCTGTGTTTACAGGGATTGGTCAGCCATATACTCTGGCCATCTCTTCCCGGGCGATCTCTACCCAGCGGATGACCTGCTCAGGCTTGTCGCTGATGGTATGCAGATCCTTCAGGACTACCTCTACATGGTTGCATTGGGTTTTTTCAAACATGCGGCGCAGCTCGCTCCGGATCAGATCCTCGTCCATATTGGGCACTGTTACATGGGCAGAGTTGGCCTTGTAGGAATAGATAAAGTCCTTCTGCAGATAATCCGACATCTTATCCATCTTGGACCACTGGGAAACAGACACCCGGCGCAGGTTGGGGAGCTCCTTGATCCACTCCCATTTGGTATCGATCCCCTCGCAGCAGGCGTAGCAGGTCAGGCCGAAAAGCTCTGCCACCTGTTTGTGATAGGGGAAAATGAACTCATGGAACATGGCCGGAGAGATCTCTCCGCACTCCTGAGCTTCGCAGAGACCCCACATGGTTTTCAAGGTTACATGATCCGGATCCGTATGCAGACTGTCTGTCCAGCCCAGTCCGCCGGATCCCACGAAGGTATTATCCGTATTGCAATAGAGCAGATTGTGGTCTTCCAGGAAATGCAGCTTCTTGATATAACCGTCTGTCAGCTTCTGGAAGATCTCCTTCATCTTGTCCGGCACATCATAGAAGTCATACATCATGCCGTCCAGTCCCCGGAAATTGGCATAAGCCAGTGCCATGTGGGAGGACCAGAACCACCAGGTACGCATCCGCACCTCCAGTATGCCATCAAAGACCTCCCTGGCCAATTGATAGGCAGCCTGGGTGGCCTTCTCATCCACCACCACTACCGGGTCCTGGATCTCTGCCTCTACATCTATCTCCTCGAATTCCTCATCCGTCAGTTCCTTCATGGAGGGAACCCAGGTATAGGCATGGTTCTTCTCGTTATCTCCGTCTCCCTCATCAATCTCAACCTTGTTCTCGCCGATTCCCCACTCGGTATTGATGGCTCGATGGGGCAGATAGAAGACCGGTGTCAGGGGCTTGTCATCCTTCAGCCGTTCCGCATAAAACAACTCTTTACGCAGCCACATCTCCCAGTCCTGAGCCATGTAGCCCTCACAGACGATATCCCGGTCAAAACGAACCGCCTCATTCCAGCCATTCTCCATATCCACCAGCAAAAGGGGACGGGTATCCTTGAGGTCGTTGTGATCCTTCCACAGCCTAATCAGTTCCTTCTCCCGGGGACGTTCACAGTAGTCCCGAAATTTTTTGGCTAAATCCCGCAGGATTTTCCGATCCCCGTCGGAAATAGTCACCTGCTCCAAAGGCCAGCCTTCCGTAATCCAATTGCCCCAATACCCCTTGTCTATCCTCATAAAAATACCTCCTTATCCTGGGTCTTTTTGTTATAAAAAAGTATAGCATTTCTCCCGGATTCTCTGTTAGGATGTAAGGGGACTTTTTTAGCACATTTCAACTATATCATTTGATTTTCCCCGGGTGATATGGTATGATAAAAGCGATCCATTTTATGATACCGGCGGCGACTGCAGGAGCACGAAGTGCGGAGCAGTCGGCTTTCATTCGTGGTGGGGGCGACGTCAGCCGCCATGGACGTTTACCTCTGGGAAAGGAGCCTGCATGGACGTTTTTTATGACTTTCGCACTTCCGCTACTGCATCGATTTCCGCTGCCTACGAGCGTTATGAGACCAGCCAGGAAATCGAATTCCATATGCATAAATTCTATGAATTTGCCATGATTCACCGGGGTACCTGTACTCACAAATTTCGCGGAGTAGAGGTACCTCTGATTGCAGGGGATATCGTATTGATTCCTCCTTGCGAGGGCCACGCCTACTCCATTCACTCCTATGCAGAGATTACCAATTGCTATTTCTTCCCGGAACGAATCGGCGAGTCCTCCACCTACATCACCAGTCACACCCTCCACAGTTCTTCCGCCCCCCTGGGCACGGAAGATCTCAAGAACCAATGGGATAACCTTCTATCCTCTCTTTCCCTGCGGGAGGAGGATAATGCCAGAGAGCCCCAGCTACTCATCGACAATCTGACAAAGCAGGGGGTTCTTCACCTGCCGCCGGAGATTGCCCTGGACGTAGAGGGGCTCCTGGGCCGTTTGTATGACGAAGATCAGAATCAGCTCTATGACGTGGCTTATATGAAATCCGCCATTTTGCAAATGATTCTGGTAATCTTCCAGCGCACCCGCCTCAACATACCCCAGAAGGCACCTCGCCCCCCGGAGCACAAAAAGGAAATGATTCTGGGTGCTCTCATTTATATTGAAAATCACTATACAGAGCCCTTGACCATCCAGCGCATGGCTGACCAGGTCACCCTGTCCGTCAGCTATTTTCGCACTATTTTCAAAGAGGTCACCGGGATGTCCCCCCTGGACTACCTAAACCGCATCCGAATCATTAAGGCACTGGAATACCTGTCCAGCGACGATATGCCTGTGGCGGAGGCGGCAGCCCGGGTGGGTATCTATGATTCCAATTACTTTACCAGATTATTCAAGAAAATCATCGGATACCCGCCCCGTTACTTCAAAAGAATTGCGGATTCTGCAGCCGAAGGCAAGTCATAAGCTGCCTTATTGACTGATGGTCTGCCGCAGAGCCTGGATGGAGGTATCCAGCCCGGCCTCTACGCTCATGGTCAGGTCTTCCATCTCCAGGGAAA
>CAVLCU010000126.1:0-3709 GCA_963661545.1 Lachnospiraceae bacterium
TCCGTGACAGGATTCAAAGAAGCAGAGAGATCTAAAAAAACCGAAAGAAATGGAGTCTTCCGAAGAAGACTCCATTTCTTTCGGTTGTGCGTCATTCCCCTTGCTTATACGGGATAAGCTCTGTTTTCCGTATCCGCCTTCTTGGCATCTATCCCGGTTTTCTGTGCCTCTCTGTACTTGAAGAAGTCCATGGCTACCTGAGGGAAGAGAGCGTAGGTCAGCACATCCTCATCCTGCTCCTTGTAGGGGGCAATCTCCTTCTCCAGGCTATCCAGCTCATTTTCCAGCAGATCCGCATATCTGCAGGTGATGGGCTTCTCATCTCCGATTACCTTCTTCTGCACCTCGGGATTGAAGGGCTTCACGGTGGCGCCGTATTTGCCGCTTAGGACGTCTCTGGTCTCCTTGGTAACCATCTTATAGCGCTCTCCCATCAGAACATTGAATACCGCCTGGGTTCCCACGATCTGAGAAGAGGGAGTAACCAGGGGGCATTCTCCCAGATCCTTGCGCACCCGGGGAACCTCTTCCAGCACATCATAGTACTTGTCCTCTGCGTGCTGCTCCTTAAGCTGGCTGGTCAGGTTGGACAGCATACCGCCGGGTACCTGGTAGAGGAGGGTTTTGATGTTGACTCCCAGGTTCTTGGGATTCAGCAGGCCATCCTCCAGGCATTTGTCCTTGTAGGGGCGGAAGTAGTCGGCGATCTCCGCCAGCAGCTTCTGGTCATAACCGGTGTCATAGGGAGTTCCCTTGAAGGTCTCCACCATAACCTCTGTAGCAGGCTGGGAGGTTCCCAGGGCAAAGGGAGAGATGGCACAATCAATGACATCTACCCCTGCCTCTACGGCCTTTAAGTAGGTCATGGAGGCCACGCCGGAGGTATAATGGGTATGAAGCTGGATGGGAAGGTGGGTAGCTTCCTTCAGGGCTGTAATCAGCTCTGTTGCCTGGTAGGGCAGGAGAAGTCCGGCCATATCCTTGATACAGATAGAATCTGCCCCCATATCCTCAATCTGTTTGGCAATATTGGTCCAATATTCCAGGGTATAGGCATCTCCCAGGGTATAGGACAGAGCCACCTGGGCATGCGCCTTTTCCTTATTGGCAGCCCTGACGGCAGTCTGCAGATTCCGCAGGTCATTCATACAATCGAAGATACGGATGATATCAATGCCATTGGCAGCAGATTTCTGTACGAAATATTCCACCACATCGTCGGCATAGGGACGATAGCCCAGGATATTCTGCCCCCGGAAGAGCATCTGCAGCTTGGTATGCTTGAAGCCCTCTCTCAGCTTCCGCAGACGCATCCAGGGATCTTCATGCAGAAAGCGCAGGGAAGCGTCGAAGGTAGCACCCCCCCAGCACTCCACCGCATGATAACCTACCTGATCCATCTTCTCAATGATGGGCAACATCTCTTCCGTGGGCATACGGGTTGCGATCAGAGACTGGTGGGCATCCCGCAGGACCGTCTCCATGATTTTTACCGGTTTTTTCTCTATTTCAGACATTTCTTACAATCCTCCTTGTTTCGGTAAGACTTTCTCATCAGACACCAAAGATGGCCATGAAGGTACCGGCGGCAACGGCGGTTCCAATTACTCCGGCTACATTGGGTCCCATGGCATGCATCAGCAGGAAATTGGTGGGATCCGCTTCCGCCCCCACCTTCTGGGAGACTCGGGCTGCCATGGGAACGGCAGAAACTCCCGCTGAACCGATCAAGGGATTAATCTTGCCATGGGTCAGACGGCACATGAGCTTGCCCAGGAGGACACCTCCGGCGGTTCCGAAGATGAAGGCCACCAGACCCAGGGCTACGATCTTCAGGGTAGTAACATTCAAGAAGGCCTCCGCACTGGTGGTAGCTCCTACAGAAGTTCCCAGCAGGATAACTACGATATACATCAGGGCATTGGATGCGGTCTCTGTCAGCTGCTTCACCACGCCGCTCTCCCGGAAGAGATTTCCCAGCATCAGCATACCTACCAGGGGTGCTGTAGAGGGCAGAATCAGACATACCACCACGGTAATAATGATGGGGAAGAGAATCTTCTCCAGCTTGGAAACCGGGCGGAGCTGCTGCATCTTGATCTTTCTCTCTTTTTCGGTGGTCAGAAGCTTCATCACAGGGGGCTGGATAATGGGCACCAGGGACATATAGGAATAGGCCGCCACGGCGATGGGACCCATCAGGGCTGTCTGTCCCAGCTTGCCGCACAGGAAGATGGAGGTGGGTCCGTCTGCCCCTCCGATGATGGAGATGGCAGCGGCCTCCTTGCCGTTAAATTGCAGCAGGATGGCCAGGAAATAGGCCACATAGATACCCAGCTGAGCAGCTGCTCCCATCAGGAAGCTGATGGGATTGGCAATCAGGGGACCAAAGTCCGTCATAGCTCCTACACCCATGAAAATCAGGGAGGGAAGGATACTCCACTCATCCAGCTGGAAGAAATACTTCAAGAGGCCGGCTGCATGCTCTACACCGGCTGCATCGGTATAAGAGGCTGCCATGATATCCGGATAGATGTTCACCAGCAGCATGCCGAATGCTATGGGCACCAGGAGAAGGGGTTCAAAATCATGCTTGATCGCCAGATACAGGAAGACAAAGGCCACTAAAATCATGACGTAATTGCCCCAGGTAAGATTGAAAAAAGCAGTCTGATGAACCAGATTGGACAATGTATCTAAAATACTTGACATTTTATTACCTCCGGTCTAATGTTCTCATGCCTGTCTGTTTAGTTCATCGTGGCCAGTACATCGCCGGATTCTACGGCAGCACCTGCCGCTACCTCAATGCTTGCAATAGTGCCATCCTGGGGTGCTACTACCGGGATCTCCATCTTCATGGCCTCCAGGATGACCACCGGATCTCCTGCCTTGACCGTCTGTCCCACAGCTGCCTCCACCTTGCAGATTTTGCCGGGAACGGAGGCGGTAATCTCTACTGCACCCACCGAGCCCGCCGGAGCAGGAGCCGCCGGTGCAGCCGGGGCGGGAGCAGGAGCTGCCGGGGCTGCCTGGGAGACGGGTGCGAATGCGGCGGGAGCCGCTGCCTGCATCGGTGCAGCAAGGCCCTCCTCCACCGTTACCTGATAGACATTGCCATTTACTGTAATTGTATATGTTTTCATCGAATATATCCTCCTAAGCTCTCTTCCATCTTCTGGATGTATTTATTTTTTTGATCGAACGTACCACATAGGCCCCTTCCGAAAAGCTATCCGCCTGCGCTGCCGCAATCGCTGCTGCGATGACAGCAAGAAGCTCTCCCTCATCTGCGGTTCCATCTCCGCCGGCACCTGCCAAAGGGGCAGCTGGACTGCCGGTGGAAGCAAAGGGGGCAGCCGCTGCAGAGGAAGCGCCCGTTTGCAGGGAAGCGGCGCTTCCGCCTGCTGCCGAGGCTTGAGCCGTCTGTCCCTGGGTCTGACCTGCTTTGGATCCCGCATTGGCCTGGCTGGCACTCTTGCGGATCTCCGGATTCACATATCTCAGCAGGTAGATCACAGCAGACAGGAAAACAAGAACTACGAAAACAACCAGAAGTCCGGTCAGGGTATTCTTCCCTGCCTGTCCCATCTGTACCGACAGGGGATAATCAATATTGATGACAAAATTCTGGGGTGTGGCTCCCGTTGCATCAAAGGTTACCACGATATTGGCATCGTAATTCTCGAATTTTGCCTGAGTCTTACAG
>CAVLCU010000126.1:3719-7301 GCA_963661545.1 Lachnospiraceae bacterium
GGTAATGGCGGAATCCGAGGCCTCCACTGTCGTGTTTTCCAGTTCCACCAAAGCTCCCAGGGCTTCCTGATTGTCCCGGATGGCATCCACCATGACCTCGTAGAAGCCTCCCTGCTCTCTGGCTGAATCATATACCTCATCCTCCAGACCGAAGATACTGTCCAGAAATGACTCTACACTCTCCGCCAGCTGACTCTCCTCCTCCTCTGTCATATCTGCTGCTACAGGAACTGCCAGACAAAGAGACAGGAGTAAAGACAAGATAAGCAAGAAGCCTCCGTATCTTTTCTTTATTTTCTTCATTGATTGCCACCTCGCTTATACTGTGCCATGCTTCTTGTCCGGCTTGTACTCTCTCTTGGTAAAGAGCATCTCCAGAGCCCCAACCAGGTATTTTCGGGTATCCTCAGCCGGGATGATGGTGTCCACATATCCCCTGCGAGCGGCGGACTCCACACTGTTTTGCAGGGCATCATATTCTGCGGACTTCTCTTTCAGAGTGTCTGCATCTGCCCCTTCATACATGATCTTGGCAGCGGATTGGGCATTCATCATGCCAATCCTGGCTCCGGTCCAGGCAAAGACCAGATCCGCCCCCACTGACTTGCTGTTCATAGCCAGATAAGCACTGCCCAGGGCTTCCCCGGTAATGACATTGACCTTGGGGGTAGTGGCATTGGCAAAGGCATAGGTTAGCTTGGCCACGCTGCGTGCCATATTGGCCTCTGAACATTTGGTGGCCTTGTAACCCCTCACATTGGTGAAGGTTACCAGGGGAATGGAGAAGGCATCACAGAATTGGACAAACCGAGCAGCCTTTCCTGCACCTCTGGCGCTGAGTACGGCTCCTTTGCCTTCCCTATCCTTATTGGCTACCACTCCGACTGTCACCCCATTCAGCTTAATAAAAGCAGTTACCAGGTCACTTCCGTAGGCCCCCTTACACTCCACATAAACCTGTCCGTCACTGATCAGGGGCAGAAATGCAGCCGGATCAGCCATCAGACTTTGAATTCCCGGACAGGATCGGTTCAGATCATCCAAACACTCTCCGTAGGACATATCATCCTCATTATTAGAAGGAAGTATAGCTGCCAGTCTGCGGATAGAAGCAAGGATTTCTTCTTCCGTTCCCACTGCGTCCACCATTCCTGCTTCCTGACTCTGGAAGGAAGCCGCCGCCGTATCACAGACCGAATCTATATTGCCCTCCAATGCATTGGGGGAGTTTACAAAAAGCTTTGCCTTCTTCTCCTCCATATAAGTAAAGTCTGACAGGGCAGGAACCAAAGCCATCCCCCCTCCGCAGGTGCCGAATATGCCGGTAATCTGAGGAATTACGCCGGATGCATCTGCCTGCGCCAGGTAGATCTGACCGAAGCCGTCGAGAGCATCTGTGCTCTCCTCCAGTCTCATGCCTGCACTGTCAATCAGACCGATGATTGGTGCCCCCATCTTCACGGCCAATTTGTACAGGTTTACAATCTTGCGGGCATGCATCTCACCTACGGTGCCGTGCAGCACAGATGCATCCTGACTGTATACATATACAAGACTGCCATCAATGATCCCATAACCGGTGATCACTCCATCCGAGGGCATGCATTTGTCAGACATGCCAAAATCGGTACTCCGGGCGGTGATTTGTGCGCCGATTTCAACAAAACTGCCAGCATCAAGCAAAGCTTCTATTCTCTGTCTCGCCAAGCTTTGTGTCTCTTTGCTCATTCCTTTACCTCCACGTCATCTTATTTTCCCCGTGTGCCGGGGATATAGACAATTAAAAAAATTCACTCCATTTTACTATATGCTTTTTCCTTGGATTTTTCAACCATTTTCTGATTATTGTTGACAAGGATTTCACACAAACCCTATAATAGCATCATATGCCGGGGCAGGCTCCGGACACCATTTTTTTCTATTACAAGGAGGATGTATGAGTTGAGTAATAAGCTGATCAATCTTGTCAACATTTCAAAATCTTTTGACGGTGTACCCGTCCTGGACGAATTGAACCTGTATATCAGGGAAAATGAATTCTTGACCCTCCTGGGTCCCAGTGGTTGCGGTAAGACCACAACCTTGCGCATCATGGGTGGCTTTGAACATCCGGATGAAGGTCAGGTACTGTTTGATGGCATGGATATTACCAACACTCCCCCCAATAAGCGACAACTCAATACCGTCTTTCAGAAGTATGCCCTCTTTCCCCATATGTCTATCGCAGAGAATATTGCCTTCGGACTGAAGATTAAGGGGAAAACCAAGGCCTATATCGATGACAAGATCCGCTATGCCCTGAAGCTGGTGAATCTGGAAGGCTTCGAGCACCGGTCTCCTGCTGCCTTAAGCGGCGGCCAGCAGCAGAGAATTGCCATTGCCCGAGCCATCGTCAATGAGCCCAAGGTTCTGCTCCTGGATGAGCCCTTAGGTGCCTTGGATCTGAAGCTGCGCCAGGATATGCAATATGAGCTGATTCGCCTGAAGAATGAGCTGGGCATCACCTTCGTCTATGTGACCCATGACCAGGAGGAAGCCCTTACCATGTCCGACACCATCGTTGTCATGAACCAGGGCTATATCCAGCAGATCGGCACACCGGAGGATATCTATAACGAGCCCCAGAATGCCTTTGTGGCTGACTTTATCGGCGACAGCAATATTCTGGACGGCATCATGGTTCAGGATCGGCTGGTGGAGATTCTGGGAGCCCGTTTTGCCTGTGTAGATACCGGCTTTGGAACCAACAAGCCCGTGGATGTGGTCATCCGGCCGGAGGATATCGATCTGGTTAAGCCCGACCAGGGCACCATCCGGGGCCGGGTCAGCCACCTGATTTTCAAGGGAGTGCATTACGAGATGGAGGTCAGCGCCCGCGGTTATGACTGGCTGGTGCACAGCACGGATATGGTTCCCGTAGGACAGGAAGTGGGGATTCAGGTAGACCCCTTTGACATCCAGATCATGAACAAACCGGAATCGGAAGATGAGGAGGCGGTGGCAATTGAAGAATAATAAGAAATGGCTTGCCGCCCCTTATACCGTATGGGCGGCGGGATTTATCCTTATCCCTTTGGTGATGATCCTTTATTATGCTTTTACCGCACAGGAGGGGGGCGGATTTACCTTTTCCAACTTCTCCGAGGTATTTACCGCAGAGGTCATGAAGGCGCTGGCCCTCTCCCTGGGGCTTTCCATCGTCAGTACCCTCCTCTGCCTCCTTCTGGCCTATCCCCTGGCCATGATTCTGGCTGAGAAGAATGTCAGTCAGACCAGCTTCATTGTTCTGATCTTCATTCTTCCCATGTGGATGAATTTTCTGCTGCGAACCTTCGCCTGGCAGACCCTGCTGGAGAAAAATGGGGTAATTAATAGCATTTTAAGCTTTCTGCACCTGCCAGCTTTGAATATCATCAATACACCGGCGGCCATCATCCTGGGCATGGTCTATAACTTTCTGCCCTTTATGGTCTTGCCCATCTACAATGTATTGATCAAGATTGACAAGGATACCATGGAGGCAGCCCGGGATCTGGGCGCCAACGGTCTGCAGGCCTTTCTGAAGGTCACCCTGCCCCTATC
>CAVLCU010000127.1:0-7144 GCA_963661545.1 Lachnospiraceae bacterium
CATTGATGGTCTGCTTGTGAGCCTGGATGATTTCCCGGACAATGGCCAGTCCCAGCCCGGTGCCCTTGCGGTCCTTGCCCCGGGAGGCATCAATCTTGTAGAAGCGTTCCCAGATCTTGGACAGGTAGGCCCGGGGGATCCCGATGCCCTGGTCTCTGACGGAGACGTAGACCTTCTCATGCTTTTCCGTGGTTTCCACCTGGATGGTGGAGTTATGGCTGCTGAACTTGATGGCATTGTCAATGAGATTGTAGAGCACCTGCTGGATTTTGCCAAAATCCGCAGAAACGTAGAGGGTCTTGGCAGCCAGCAAAAGGTCAATGGAGATGCGTTTGGCGGTGCAGGTGCCCTCGAAGGAGGCAACGGTACTCTTGATGACGGCATTGATGTCGAATCGGGTGATGTCCAGGGTATAGCCCTCGGCTGTTACATCCTTGAGGGTCAGCATGCTTTTGGTCAGCTTGTTCAGCCGGTCTGCCTCGAAGAGGATGATGTTCAGGTAACGATCCTGCATCTCATGGGGAATGGTTCCGTCCAATATGGCCTGGGCATACCCCTTGATGGAGGTCAGGGGGGACCGGAAATCATGGGAGACATTGGCCAGGAATTTCTTCTGGGATTCCCCGGACCTGTTCAGGTCGTCGGACATATAATTCAAGGTGCGGGCCAGATAGCCCATTTCATCGTTCGAGTGAACCGGAATGTTGTAGGTCAGATTGCCGGCGGCATATTCCTGGGCGCCGTGGATGATCTTCTTCAGGGGTCGGTTTACCACCAGGGCCACGACCACCAGGATGGACAGGAAGAGGGCGAAGAGGATCAGGAAGAGAATGTGGGTCTGAGCCAGCAGGGATTCCCTTTCCTGGTAGAGCTGGGACATGGGCAAATGGATGGCCACATAGCCCCGGATCTTCATGTTGGAGGAGACAGGAACCATGACACTGAGCATCTTAGAGGGAAAATAATGAAAAAAATAACCGATGCTATAATAGTCGGATCCCAGATCGATGGGATCAAAGCCCTCCAGCTTCTCATATTCCCCCGTGGGCTCCTGGTGGGAATTCACCAGAATTTCCCCCTGGGTGTTGATCAGCCAGATCTGTCCTCCCTGGAAATCCGCCACCGCCGCCAGCTTGTCATACATATCCTCCAGCTCGTCGGCCTGGGTAAAATAGCGGGATCCCTGGTAGGAGGCAATCCCGGTGGCCTCCTTGTACATGGCCTTGCTGTGGGAAGTCACCAGCTCCTGCTCCATCAGGTGGGAGCCCAGGGTGGAGATCAGGAAAAAACCCACCAGTCCGATGGCTCCATAGACCAGGAGAAACTTCCAGAATATTTTTTTTTGCATCTTGCGCCGCCTTTCGCCCCGGCTCTTTGGCTGGGCTTCCTCCCTCCCCTACTTGACCTCGAACTTATAGCCGATGCCCCATACGGTACTGATGGACCAGTTGGCATGATCCTTGATTTTTTCCCGCAGCCGCTTAATGTGGACGTCCACGGTCCGGGTATCTCCGATATATTCGTAGCCCCAGATGTGATCCAGCAGCTGTTCCCTGGTAAATACCTGGTTGGGAGAGGCAGCCAGAAAATACAAAAGCTCCAGCTCCTTGGGGGGCATTTCCACGGTTTTGCCCTTATAGAGAACGGAATAATTGGTCTGATTGACGATCAGGTCCGGATATTCCACATATTTCCCCGTGGTCTGGGAGAGGACAGGGGAAGAGGGCTGAAAACGCCGCAGCACGGCCTTTACCCGGGCCACCAGCTCCTTGGAATCAAAGGGCTTGATGATATAGTCATCGGCCCCCAGCTCCAGTCCCAGCACCTTGTCGAAGATCTCTCCCTTGGCGGAAAGCATGATAATGGGGACATTGGACTTATGGCGGATCTCCCGGCAGACCTGGTAGCCGTCTATGCCTGGCAGCATCAGATCCAGCAGGATCAGGTTGGGCAGGAAGGAGGTAAAGGCCTTCAAGGCCTCCTCCCCGTCATTGACAATCTGACATTCAAAGCATTCCTTGGTCAGATAGAGCGCAATCAGTTCTGCTATATTATTATCATCGTCTACGATGAGAATCTTCTGTTTCGCGATCATAAAGACCTCCCGTCTTTCCTTCTACTTTTTAAAGGTGGCAATGGTCACACCGGCATCTCCCTCCCCGAATTCGGCCAGGTGGAAGTCGGCGATATTCCTTTGGGTGCGCAGGAAGGCGTGGACCCCCTTGCGGAGGGCGCCGGTTCCCTTGCCATGGACAATGCGGACGCTGGACAGGTGAGCCAGGGCGGCATCATCCAGGTACTTGTCCAGCTCTGCCACGGCCTCATCCACCGTCTTGCCCAGGAGATTAATCTCCGGCCGGACAGAAATGGATTTGGACATGCGGATCTTGCCGGAGCCGGTGCGGCTTAGGCCTTTGCCGGTAATAACCGGTTCATCGATCAGCTGCAGGTCGGAAATATGGACCTTGGACCGGATAATGCCCATCTGGACAAAGAGATTGCCCTTGGCATCCGGCCGGGTGCTTACGGTTCCCTTGACATTGAGGCTGAGAACCTTCACCGCATCTCCGATGGAGAGGTCAGAGGGCTTCAAAAGCCGGGCGGGCTTGGCCTCCGGCTTCAGGGAGATCTTCCTGCCGGTCTTGTCCATCTTCTCCCGCAGCTGGCTGCGGCGCTGCTCCATCTCCTTAACGGAGGCGGCGGATTTGCCGAATTTCTGGAAATCCCGCAGGGTCTGGTCGGCATATTCCTTGGCCTCCCGCAGGATGGCATGGGCCTCCTCGTTGGCTTTTTGCAGGATCTGGTCTCTTTGATCCTTCAGCCGCTGCTGCTGGTCTGCCACCTGCCGGCGGAGGGTCTCTGCCTCCAGCCGGGTCCTGGCCAAAGACTCCTTCTCCTCCTCCATGGCAATCCGGTTCTGCTCCAGGCTGGTCAGGACATCCTCAAAGGATTCATCCTGCTCATTCATCTCCTCCCTGGCTGCCTCGATGATATAATCCGGCAGACCCAGCTTGCCGGAAATGGCAAAGGCGTTGCTCTTGCCCGGAACTCCGATCAGGAGGCGGTAGGTGGGACGCAGGGACTCCACATCGAACTCGCAGCAGGCATTTTCCACACCGGGGGTGGAAAGGGCAAAGATCTTCAGCTCACTGTAGTGGGTGGTGGCCATGGTGCGGATCCCCTGCCGGTGCAGGTGGGAGAGGATGGCGATGGCCAGGGCAGCCCCTTCTGTGGGATCTGTACCTGCTCCCAGCTCGTCAAAGAGGACCAAGGATTGGCTGTCCGCCTTTTCCAGAAAGGATACCACATGGGTCATATGGGAGGAAAAGGTGCTCAGAGACTGCTCAATGCTCTGCTCATCTCCGATATCCGCATAAATCTCCCGAAAAACCGACAAACGGGACCGATCCAGGGCCGGAATATGCAAGCCTGCCTGCCCCATCAGGCAGAGAAGCCCCAAAGTCTTCAGGGATACCGTCTTGCCGCCGGTATTGGGACCGGTGACGATGAGGAGATCGAAGTCCTCCCCCAAGGTTAGGTCAATGGGAACCACCTTCTTCTTGTCAATCAGGGGATGACGGGCCTTTCGCAGCTGCAGGATGCCATCGTCGGCGAAAAGGGGTTCTGTGGCCTTCATATCCATGGCCAGACTGGCCCGGGCAAAGATCAGATCCAGCTCTGTCATGGTATCCAGGTTGTCTTGGAGTTCCTGGCAATAGGGAGCCGCCTGACTGCTGAGGGAAGCCAGAATGGCCTCCAACTCCTTCTCCTCCTTGAGCTCCAGCTCCCGGATCTCATTGTTCAGCTTCACAATGGCCATGGGTTCAATGAAAACGGTGGAGCCGGTGGAGGACTGGTCATGGATCATGCCCTGGACCTGGGACCGATATTCGGATTTCACCGGAAGGCAGTAGCGGCCGTTGCGCAGGGTGACCACAGCCTCCTGCAGATAGGTGCGCAGGGACCCGTTGATGAGGCTGTTGAGCTGGGAATGGATCCGATCCCCGCAGATTCGCATGGAACGGCGGATCTGGCGCAGGCCGGGGCTGGCATCGTCACTGAATTCATCCTCCGCCAGGATACAGCGGCGGATCTCTGTGGACAGGGGGGTCAGAGGTTCCAGAAGGTCGAAGAAGGAATCCAGACTGTCTTCCCCGGCCTCGTGATTCTCCCCACGACCATAGGCCTTGACCCGAGCCGTATTCTCCAAAAGACCGGCTATGGTCAGCAGCTCCCGGGCATTCAAAGAACTGCCTACCTGCAGGCGTTTGAGTGAGGGTCGGATGTCATGGACACTGCCAAAGGAGATGGAGCCCTTGCGGAAAAGACGGCTTAGACCGTCTGCTGTCTGCCGCTGCAGGTGGCGAATGGTCTCCAGATCGTCTTGGGGAACCAGATTCTGACACTTGTCCTTCCCCAGGGAGGAGGAGGCATGTTGGGTCAGCATCCGGATGATTTTATCGTATTCCAAAGTGGTCAAAGCTTTTTGATTCATAGATTTTGAAATTTCCTTTGTGTTTTACTCATCCTCCTTATTGTACCCCAAAATCGCCCGGTGGAAAAGAAATATTTTCATGGCTTTCCATTCATAGAATGTTCATATGTATCTGCTAACATGGTAACAGCTTAGCCCGTTTTTAGACATGGGGGTTTACTTATGGATCATCGTGCAGAGAACAAGCAAGAGAAGAATCAGAAGTATGCGGCGGAGAATCAGGAACAGACAGAATATAATTTTGTCAGAGAGGTGATCAAGGCGAGACCTCTGGATAGGCGTCTTGTGGTACGAAGACTTGTGATATGGGCGGCTCTGGCTGTAGCTGCGGGGATCATCGCAGCTTTTGTTTTTGTGAAAATGGTGCCGGTGGCCAGGAATCTCCTGGGATCCGGGGAGAAAGCCAGGAAGGTTACCATCCCCTCCGAGGAGGATCCGGATCTGAATACGGATACGAACTCGGCTGCGGATACGAATGCGAATCCGGAGAATTCCCCTGAGACCCTGGTGGCCTCATCTTCCGATTCGGAGCAGACGGCGGAGATTACCCCCACTCCTACGCCGGAAGCCTCCCTTACTCTGGAGGATTACCGGCAGATCTATAAGGATATGCTGACAGTAGCGGAGGAGGCCAGGCAAGCCCTGGTGACGGTAACCGGCATCAGCAGCAAGATGGATTATTTTAACCAGAATTACGAGAACCAGAACCAGGTATCTGGCCTTTTGGTGGCAGATAATGGACAGAATCTCTTCATTTTGACGGAATATCGAGCCCTGGAGAATGTGGAGAAGATCCAGGTAACCTTTTGCGATGGCACCATGGCAGATGCCAGCTTCCAGCGTCGGGATATCAATACCGGCCTGGCGATTGTGAGAGTGGAGGCGGCCAGTCTGGAGGATTCGGTCAGGGAGTGCCTGACCCTGGCTCCCCTGGGCAGCTCCTACAATGTGAACCAGGGAGACCCCATCCTGGCTCTGGGAAGTCCCATGGGCTATAGTGATTCCCTGTCCTATGGGATTGTTACATCCACCAGCCACAAGGTATCTGCCCTGGATACAGAATATGATCTCTTGCTGACAGATATGCTGGGAAGCAAGGAGGGCAGCGGTATTTTGGTCAATCTGGAGGGGGAGATCGTAGCTGTGATCTCCCAAAGCCACAGCTCGGAGGACAAGAATGTGATCACCGGCCTGGCCATATCCAAGCTGAAGGAGCTGATCGAATCTTTATCCAACAATGAAGGCCAGTCCTATATCGGCATTCGGGGACAGAATGTGACGGCTCAGATCTCCAGGAAAACCGGCCTCCCCATAGGGGTGCTGGTGACGGGTGTTCAGGCTGACTCCCCTGCTATGCTCTCCGGCATCAAGGAGCAGGATGTAATTGTGAAGCTAGAGGATGAAACCATGACCAGCATCCGCCAATACCATGACCGCCTGTCCAAGCTGGAACCGGGGCAGGAGGTGAAGATCACCGCCATGCGGCAGGGAACGGAGGGCTATGCAGAGGTGGAATTCAAGGTAACGGTCAGTGAGATATAAGTAAGGGAAAGCGGAGGAAAAAGGAAGTATCATGAAGTATATCAAGGATTTGCGGGAAGGTACCAGGCTGACAGGGATCTATCTGTGCAAAATGAAACAGTCGGCGGTGACCAAGAACGGTAAGCCTTATGAGAATATAGTTCTTCAGGACAAGACAGGCTCCCTGGATGGCAAGATCTGGGAGCCCAATTCGGCGGGCATCGAGGAATTCGAGGCTCTGGATTATGTGGAAATCATGGGAGATGTGACAATGTTTGCGGGAGCCTTGCAAATCTCCGTGAAGAGGGCACGCAAGGTTGCAGAGGGAGCCTATGACCCGAAGGACTACCTGCCTTCCACCGGTTTCGATACGGAGCAGATGTATCAGGAACTGATGCAATATGTGGAGAGTGTGAAGAATCCCTATCTGTCTGCCCTGCTGAAGCATTATTTCGTAGAGGATCCGGAACTCATCCAGAGATTTAAGACCAGCTCTGCTGCCAAAAGCGTCCACCATGGTTTTCTGGGAGGTCTGCTGGAGCATACCCTCAGCGTAACCCGTCTCTGCCTGTATTTTGCCAAGGCCTATCCCATCCTCCGTTATGACCTCCTGATTACGGCGGCCATTTTTCATGATATCGGCAAAACCAGGGAATTATCTGCCTTTCCACAGAATGATTATACAGACGACGGACAGCTGCTGGGACATATCATGATGGGGGCGGAGATGATTCACGACGGAGCGGCTTCCATCGCCGGCTTTCCCCTCCAGCTGGAGAATGAGCTCAAGCATTGCATTTTGGCTCACCATGGGGAGCTGGAATATGGCTCTCCCAAAAAGCCTGCCCTGGCCGAGGCCATGGCGCTGAATCTGGCGGATAATGCGGATGCCCGTCTGGAAACCGTCACGGAGATCTTCCGGACGGCAGGCGATAAGACAGGCTGGCTGGGATACAACCGGATCCTGGAGTCGAATATCCGTCGGACCGGAGAATTCTGATGTATCCGTGAACCAGGAAGGACCCCATGCCCCAGGTCAGGAGAAGCCCCCGAAAGGGCTGTCGGGAAAGTCTTGGTTACAGTGTCAAAAGCCTGAGCCCACGACATGCTCGCATGTCGGTGGGGGAA
>CAVLCU010000128.1:0-7028 GCA_963661545.1 Lachnospiraceae bacterium
ACTAACCACTGCCCACTAACCACTAACCACTAACCACTGCCCACTGTCCTCATGGCTTAGCTGCCTCGGAGATCTCCTGATGATGCTCATAGAGCTCGAAGGTCAAAGGCTCGCTGAAGGTCTTGGGATAAGCGGACTTGTTGGCACTGTCGGAGCTTTCTCCCTCATACAGGGGATTGGGATAGTTGGCCTGCAGTTCCTCCCTGCCATTCTCTATGATACATTGAGCCATCTTCATGGCCAGGTCCTTGGTCTTATCCCCCTTGTCCAGGACGGCCACGGACTCGGTCAGAGAGAAATTGCCCTCGGTGGGATCCACATAGTCAATGGGAAGGCCTTCTGCCTTGGCAGCTACTGCCTGATGTCTCAGGCCAAAGCCCAGAGCTACCTCTCCGGCCTCACACAGCTTCAGGGGAGCGGAACCGGAGGACTCTATGTGGTCACCGGCATTGACATAGATATCATGCAGGACTTCCTGGGCTCCCTCCTCCCCATATTCAGATACCAGCGCCTGCATTAAGAGCCAGGCGGTGGAGGAAGATTGCACATCTGTCACAGCCAGGAAGCCCTGGTAGACCGAATTGGTCAGATCCTTCAGACAGGTAGGCATGGGCAGGTTATTTTCCTCCAGAAGCTGGGTATTCACGATAATAGCACCCTCCTGGGAGGTAATGGGAGCTGTATAATCCGGCACGGTTTCCAGCGTATTGACAGCAAAATCCAGGGTCAGGAACATATTGTTCTGCTCCTGGGCACTCTGCAGGTAGAAGGTACTCATGGTTACCATATCTGCCTCCAGGTTGGTTCCCTCCGCCAGCAGCTTGCCTCCCAGCTCTGAGGTACCGAATGTTTCAAAGACATACTGACCCTTGTAGCCATTGTTATCCAGAGCATCGGTCATAGCAGTAATGGCCTCATCATCAGCATTCGAATAGATAATCACCGGATCTCCGGCGGTGGAGGATGCATCGGTGGATCCTGCCCCCTTGTCAGTTCCGCCGGCGCTGCTTCCACAGCCGGCCAGCATTCCGGCCCCCAGGGCCACCGTCAGACACATTGCCATCATTTTTTTCCGATTCATGTTTTTTCTCCTCTTTTTTCCTGTGTTGTGGAGGCGGTCCCGGCCACCCCATGAAATTCTCTTTGGTTCCTTCATTTCTTCCTGCGCCCTGCCGCAAGGGCGGACAAGCGGGACAAGATCAGCTTGGCTGCCAGATTGGTAGCCAGAATCAGCAAAGACAGGACGAATACTTCATTGTATTTATTGACATACTGGAGCTGCTTGATTTTGGTCGTTAATACCATAGTGCGGGCTCCGACCAGGAAGACCAGGGCACTGATGGTTACCATAGAATTGGTAAAGTAATAGCTGAAGACCTCCAGGAGACTGGATGCTGCATTGGGGGTAATGACCCGCAAAATGGTCTTGCCCCAGCTGTCTCCCATCAGCATGCCTGTGGTCTCCCAGCCTGCATTCATTTTAGACAAAGCATTCTTCATCATAAGGTAGGGTGTAGAAAAATAATGCACTATATTGCACGAGATCATCAAAACAAAGGTGTTCTGCAGGGAGCTTCCGGAAAACTGAAACAGGAAGGCCAGCCCCAGCACCATGCCTGGGATGGTATTGGTTAAAAGGGCAATGGAATCCACCGTCTGCTTGCAGACCCGGGACAGATGGCTGCGAGCCGTAATCAGGGCTGCCCCATAAGCCACCAGAGCTCCGAAGAAGGCCGTCAGCAGGGACATAACCAGGGAATGGCGGAAAACCGTCACCAGCTCGCTGTCAGCCAATACCTCTCGAAAATGCTCCCAGGTCAGACTGGCTTGATAGGGCCAGTTCTGCACCATAGGCACCACGAAGATGACGGCGAAGACGGACAGCAAGGCCAGAGCCAACAGGCCGCCGGAGATGCCCCAGGCTCCGTCCCGCAGGGGATTGCGGGTCAATTCTGCATCGGTAATCTTATCATAGCGGATATTAAAGCGATCCAGGTAACGCAGCAGAAGAACACTGACAATGGAGGGCAGCAGCATAATGACAGCTACCACCGCGCCCCGATGAAAGTCCGGCACGCCTCCCAGCATCTCATTATAGAGAACCGTTGCGATGACATCGTATTTGCCTCCTACCGAGGCTGGAATACCGAAGTCCGTAAAGCTTAAGAAGAAAGCCTGAATAAAGGCTCCCGCGAAGGTTCCCAGGAGGGGCCGAAGTACCGCAATGCGAAAGGTAGATAAGGCAGGGTCTCCCATGGTCTTGGACACCACCAGGGTCTTCTTATCCACATAGCTCATGGTGTTGTGAATCAGAAGAAAGGCCACCGGCACCGTATAGATCACGTAACCTGCCATCAGGCCACCAAATCCGTAGATATTGAAGAGCTGACGACCCAGCAGGCGGGTCAAAAGGCCCTGTTTCCCGAAGGAATAGATAATGGCAAAGCCATAGGTGATGGTGGGCAGGAACATGGGAAGCAGGGCTGCCCCCCGCAAGAGGCCCTTGATCCAGCGGGGCAGACGGGTGTAATGGATCCCATAGGCAAATACGAAGGCCACTGCCACCGCCACCACCGCCGCCGCTCCCGCTACCTGGAAGCTGTTCCCCAGGGCTCGCAGAAAGTTCTTGCCGGTCAGGACATCCCCGTAGTAAGTCAGGGTCAGATTGGACCCATCCCAGAAGGATTTGACAAACAGACCCAGCACCGGAATCACCAGAAAGATGGCAAATACCACCAGCAGCAGGAGGAAAATGCAGCGCAGTTCTGGATTTTGTCCCATCCTCTTACGCTGCCTGGAACCCTGTTTCATGCCCCCACCGCCCCCACAGTTCCTGTGGGTACCCTATCCCCAAAAAGGGCATAGATGTTATTTCTCTTAATCTCCAGCTGATTCAGGATGAATTTCCGGACAAAATCATTCTCCGGCTGGTGAATAATCTGGCTGGGACGTCCGTATTGGGCGATGACCCCCTTCTCAATGATGAGCACCCGATCTGACAGTGTCAAAGCCTCCTCCGGATCATGGGTCACGATGATGGTAGTCAGATGGAACTCCCGGGCGATGGTTCGGATCCTCTCCTTGATGGACTCCTTGATGACCCCGTCCAGAGCTGACAAGGGCTCGTCCAGCAGGAGAATCCTAGGCTTCATGACCATGGTTCTGGCCAGGGCTACCCTTTGCTTTTGACCGCCGGAGAGCTGATCGATTTTCTTGTCCAGCTGCTCCCGCAGATCCAGCAGGTCGATGAGATCTTCCACCTCCTGCTTGGTGGACACGCCGGGCTTATTCTTTAGACCATAGGTAATGTTCTTACGCACATTCAGATTGGGAAAGAGGGCATAATCCTGAAAAACAATATTGAAGCCCCTCTTCTCCATGGGGGTAGCAGTCAGATCCTCTCCCTGATAACGAATGGATCCTTCGTCCGCCTCCACAATGCCCAGGATCAGATTCAGCAGGGTTGTCTTACCGCAGCCGGAGGGTCCCAGGATAGACACGATCTCCCCCTCCTCTACCTGCAGGGAAATGTCCCGCAGCACCGGCACACCATCGAAGGCCTTTTGAATATGACTTAATTCCAGCATAGGTGCAAAACTCCTTTCTTTACAAAAGCATTTTACAGGGCGTTTGTAAAAGCGACAAGCAAGCTTTTGTAAAATATGGGTGAATCTTGATTACAGGCCTATTCTATGGTAGGATATTTCTACAGAATCAAGGTAAACGTCCATGGCGGCTGACGCCGCCACCACCAGGTATGAAAGGAGGGGTATCTATGAAGGTAGATCGAATCTATGCCGCATTTTTCAGCCCTACCGGGGGGACACAGGAGATCACGGAGACATTGGCGGATACCATGGGCCGACACTTGGATGTGGAGGTCACTGATCTGAATCTAACCCCACCGGCAGCCAGGCACCAGGTCTATGCTTTTGGGGAGGAGGAGCTTCTGATTCTGGGACTGCCTGTCTATGCGGGAAGGATCCCTAACAAGATTTTGCCGGACCTGGAGACCTGTATAAAGGGAAGCGGCAGAACACCGGTAATTCCTGTCACCGTCTATGGGAATCGGGACTATGGGGAGGCTCTGCGGGAGCTCTGTCTGCTGGCAGAGGCCAGAGGCTGCCGTACGATCGGCGCAGCAGCCCTGGTAGCTCGCCATGCCTTTTCCCAGACCCTGGCTCAGGGACGGCCGGATGCAGAAGATCTTGCAAAGATAAGGGAATTCGGAAAAAACATGGCCTCTGCTCTCGCAGAAGCAAAAGAACCGATGGTCATCCCCCTGGACAGGGAAAGTCCCATCGGTCCTTATTATAGTCCCTTGAAAATGGATGGCAGTCCGGCTCGTTTTCTCAAGGCAAAGCCCTTGACCAAAGAGGAAGTCTGCAACCAATGTGGCCTCTGTGCCCAGGCCTGCCCCATGGGAAGCATCAGCCGGGAGGATTGCAGGGAAGTGACGGGAGTCTGCATCAAATGTCAGGCCTGCGTCAGGAAATGTCCCACCCAGGCCAAATATTTCACAGATCCCGATTTCCTCTCCCATGTAGCCATGCTGGAGCACAACTACAAGAGCCCCAGAGAAGGAAAGTTCTATGGTCCTATCCGGCAGTAATCCGGCCGGGGCTTTCAGAGTAACGTCCTTAGAAAGCAACCCTCATGAACAGAGCCACGCAGCATAAGATCACCGCCAGGGGCACATAGATATAGCGGCCGATCCTATACCAGAGCTTGCCCCTGGTTTTCTTGCTGCCGGTATTGACGGCATCCAGCAGCTGATCCCGCTTCATCACATAGAACCAGGAGATAGCTCCCAGGGTAGCTCCGATGGGAATGATATAGATAGAGATCAGATCCATCCAGCTTCCCCACTGGGAGATGGGCTCCATGCCCAGGCCAAAGCCCAGACAGAGGATAGCCAGAAGTACCAATACGGCTGTCCGGTTGAGTCTGGGGAACTTGTTCAGGAGGGACTCCGCCACAGCCTCAAACATGTTTTGCAGGGAACTGACCCCTGCAAAGATCATAGCCACATAGAGGATCACGGCAAAGAGTCTCCCCAGGGGCAGCCCCTGCAGGATGGTTGGCAGGGTGACAAAGAGAAGGCCAGGACCGGATCCCACGTCCATGCCATAGGAGAAACAGGCGGGAATGATCACCAGGGCAGCCACCAGGGCAGCAATGGTATCAAAGACTGCCGTATGCTGGGCAACCCCCACCACATCCTCCTCCTTGGACAGGTAGGCTCCGTAGACAATCATACCGCTGCCGGTTACAGACAGGGAAAAGAAGGCCTGTCCCATAGCCCAGATCCAGATCATAGGATCCGCCAGAGCCTCCCAGCGGGGAGTAAACATAAAGGCATAACCCTCCGCCACTCCCGGCAGCAGAGCCACCCGGATCGCCAGGACGATAAATATGAGGAAAAAAAGGGGCATCATTACTTTATTGGTCTTTTCGATACTGTGAGCTCCCAGAAAAAGGGTCAGCAAAGTTCCCACCACCACAAGGATATGATAGGGAACTACCGAATAGGGGGTGGAGGAAAAGGACTCAAACCAGGCAGCCGTATCCGTATGCATCAGGGTTCCTGCCAGAGAATCCCCCAAGGCCTTGAGAATATAGGTGACAATGATCGAATAACCAATGGCAATACACAGAGAGCCCACCAGGGGCAGCCAGCCCACCAGACCTCCCACCTTTTCCATCTTCTTCCCCCTGGTAGCCCAGGCATGTTTGTAGGCTCCCAGGGTTCCCGTAGCGGCACGCCGCCCCAGGGCAAATTCCGCCGGGAGACCCACATAGCTGAAGATAAAGACAAAGAGCAGATAAATCAGCAAAAATGCTCCTCCCCCATTGCTTCCCAGCTGATTGGGAAAGCCCCATACATTGGCCATCCCCACTGCAGAGCCCACGGAGGCCAGGATAAATCCCCACCGGCTCCCAAAACTTTTCGTATTCTTCCTGTTCTTCTCCATTTCCGTCGAAAACCTTCCTGTCATGCTCTTTTCCTGCTTTTTTCCTGCATTTTCCACCCCAGGCTCCTTAGGACTCTTATCCTGCAGCCTTTGTTGGCAGGATGGACTATCTGCGGCGAAGCCACCGGATGGCAGCCTCCATCCAGCCTGTATTATCCGGTAGGATCTGGTCTTCTGTACGCTCCGTGGTGACATCACATAAGGATAGGCCGTGAACTCCTTTTTCGTAGAGATGGAACTCCAGGGGCACATGATGCCTTTGGAGGGCAGCTGCGAACATCAGGCTATTCTCCACCGGAACCAGCTCATCCTCCTGGGTGGTCCAAAGGAAGGTGGGGACCGTATCCTCCGTCACCCGATTCTGCAGGGACAGCCTCTCCGCCAGCTCTTCACAATTCTGATCCCCCAGGAGCATCTGTCTGGATTCCTCATGGGCAAATAAAGTCATGGAGATAACCGGATAAGACAGAATCATGCCGTTGGGACGCCACAGTTCCCCCGGATCTCCTGTCGGAGAACCTCCGGCCGTCCTTCTTCCCTCCATCGCATTCCCTATCAGGGAATCCTTCCAAAGGGTTCCCAGGGAGGCGCAGAGGTGGCCGCCTGCGGAAAATCCGCAGATCATGATTTGCTGAGGATCGATATTCCACTCCTGGGCATGGTCTCTGACCAAAGCCACTGCCTCTGCCAGCTCCAGGAGGGAAGCCGGAAATTGATTGGGCGCCACCGAATAGCGAAGGACAAAGGCATGCATCCCCGCCGCCAAGAACCGCATAGCCACCGGATCCGCCTCCCGGTCGGAGGTATATACATAGGAACCACCCGGACATACAATCACTGCCCTTCGGCAATCGGACCCTTTCAAATCCGGACTTTGGTCCAGGAGGTAGCCATACAAGATGGGCTGATAGGCATCCCTCTTAGCACCGGCAGGATAATTGGGTATGATTTTTTCTTCTATGTAACGCATTTTTCTCTCCTTCCGCCATTTCCCATAAAGGGTGTCAAAACACCCAAACCTTTGGTTACACGGATTGTTCCGTGCTACGCACT
>CAVLCU010000129.1:0-7013 GCA_963661545.1 Lachnospiraceae bacterium
GTTGGTATGTGGAGGTAAGAGACCACGGTCCCGGCTTCCAGGAAGAGACCTCCCGCCAGCTGCGGGAGAAAATGGACGAAATCCTGGAAAATGGCCTGCTGCCCAGTCTGGCTTTGGACGGCATGGGCATCCTGAATATTTTCGTGAGATTTTACCTGACCTACGGCAAATCCTTCCTGTTTCACTTTGGCAATCTGCCCCAGGGAGGGGCTTATGTACAGATAGGAGGCTACTTCCATGAACAAGATCCAGCATTATAACATTTTAGTCGTGGAGGACGAGGTTCTCCTGGGGCAATCCCTGGCTCGTCATATCGAGGATCTCAATGATGGTTTTCAGGTTGTCTGCCAGGCTCTCAACGGCCAGGAGGCTCTGGATTGTCTCCGTTCCCAGAACATCCATCTGGTGATCTCAGATATCCGCATGCCTGTCATGGACGGCCTGACCCTGGCCAAGATCATCCATGAGGAGTTTCCCCATATTCTTACGGTTCTCCTGACAGGATATGCCGACTTTTCCTATGCCCGGGAAGCCATCAAACAGGGGGTCTTCGACTACCTGCTCAAGCCGGTGGCCACGGAGGATCTGGAAAATACCCTGATGCACGCCCGCCTGCAGCTGCAGAAATATTGCGAGCTCCAGGAGGAGGCCTCCCTGGCCGGCAGGGGGGCCGAGGAAATCGTGGAATATACGGTTCTCTATATGCGGGAGCATTATATGGACGAGATCGACATCAGCTCCTTCGCTGCCTCCCTGGGCTTCACCCCCTCCTATCTGACCAAAATTTTCAGCAAATACAAGGGCAATACTCCCTTAAAATACCTGACGGTTCTCCGGATCCGGGAAGCCCAGAGGCTCCTGGCCGATACCAATCTTCCCATCCGGGAGGTGGGAGCCAGGGTAGGATATCCGGATCAATTCCATTTCAGCAAAACCTTCCGCAAGATTACCGGAAGGAATCCTTCCGCCTACCGCAAGGAAGTGCTGGAAGCAGGGGAAGGGCAGGAGCCCCAGAAAGGGCCTAAGGCAGGGCAAGAGGCACAAGACCCGCAGAAAGGGCAGGAGCCCCAGGAATAAAGAGCCCGGCCGCCCTAAGAAAGCCCCGACTCGCGATGGCGGGGAAGGTCAGAGGTTTCACCCCAGGAAAAATCGACAAAAAGGCTGCTGCCCTGGATGCCTGATGCATCCGGGCAGCAGCCTTTTCTGCTATTTTCAAAATCGGCTTGCTGTCTTTCCTTCTGCTGTCTCATCCCCGCCGATCCAATAGCCCATGCACCCTATGCCGCCTGGGCGGTTACCGGTGTGCCAATCGGGATCAGCTCCAGTTCTCATCTCCGGCTGCCTGAGCCTGGGAGGTTCTTCTGGCGTCAATCTGCTGCAATACCTGCAAGGGTGTCATCTCGCCGATGAACATGGAAACCATATCTGCACCGATATCCATCCACTGGGGATTCAGATATTTGATGACATCCTGGAATACAACGCCCTGCTTCTCACAGGAATCCAGGAACTTGGTGGTAGTCTCGGAATATCCCGGGGTCTGGCCTACATTATAGGGCAGATTCTCTACCTTGGACTCATTGTCGATCATGTACTGTACGCTGGACTGGGTCGTAATATACTCAAAATACTGCTTTGCTTCCTCAATATGCTTGGATCCGGAGTAGATGAAGCGGCTGGCTCCACAGGGATGTACATTCAGCACATCATTGTCCAGGGTGGGGATCAGGAAGAAGTCAAAATCATCTTCTGTATAGGTATCAGAAGCAGCTGCAATCTCGGAGATGGATCCTGCCTTGCCCATGGTCATGGCATACTCGCCGCTGCCCATGTTGGCAGCCAGATCTACATACTCATCAGACAGATAGTTGTCGCCGAAATAGCCCTTCTGAGCCATCTCATTGGTCTGCTCCATAACCGTCAGGAACATTTCGGTATCTGCGAAGGTAACCTCGTTGTTGTTCAGCTTGTCCACGATATCCGGATCAATATCGCTGAACTTTCCGCCGATCTCACAGAACCACATTACCTGATGCCATCCGTCCTTAGCCGGCTCATAGAAGGGAGTGATTCCGGCCTCCAGCAGCTTGTCACATACTGCCTCATACTCAGCAAAGGTGGTGGGAACCTCCAGGTTATTTTCCTCGAAGATCTTCTTGTTGTATACCATGTAGAAGTCGGTGGAAACATCAAAATAAGTAGCTCCGTATACCTTACCGTCTACAGAGGTCTGCTCTTTTGCGAACTCATCGTAATTGGCAACCCAGGGCTCATCCGTTAACTCAACAGCATTTTCCTCGATGTTGTACTGGGAAACCAGGTCATAGCTGCCAGACTGACCGCCGAAGATATCCGGACCCTCGCCGCTGTTGAGCTTGGTCATCAGCAGGTTGAAATACTGGTCAGAGGGTACGATCTGGAAATCGATCTTGATGCCGGTCTCCTCCTCGAACTGCTCAGCCAGATCCATCTCTGCATCGTAGATCCAATCCTGGCTGGCCATGAAGGACAATGTCACACCGGAGCTCTTCTTTGAAGAATCGCCGGAGGAATCTTTGGAAGAGGATGCCTCTGAGCCGGCAGAGGATGCAGCGGAGGATGCGGAAGAGGAACCGGAAGAGGATCCACATCCGGGCAGCACCATAGAAGCTGCCATCACGCCGCACAGGGTCATTGCTAACAATCTTTTTTTCATACTTTGCCTCCCTTATGATAATTAAGCACTTGCCTTCCGCACGGAAAAGGTCTGCCCCGTCCGGGGCATGGGCTTCTGGTACGGACTTACTGCATGAGATTATTTTATCAGTAAATTTTTCCATGATCCATGTACATTCCTCCCCTGTTTTTGTCATTAATTAACCATAGGCAGGAATTGCCCCCTCCTTCCTTCCGTGATACAATACAAGGAAAGCAAAAGGCCTGGGAATCTGACAAGGATTCCCGCAGCCATCCCCATCCCCCGCCGCATTGGCAGAAAGGCAGGCAATCATGCAGATCGTCAAGGACGAAACCAGTCTGGATCCCAGATTTCCCTTTCGCATCTTTCGTTATCAGGCTGAACCGGAAGCAGAAGCTCAGACGGAGCTTACCTTTCACTGGCATGAATGCATGGAGATCACCTGGGTACTGGAGGGATCCGGTTCCTATTATGTAAATGGCCGCGAGTATACCGTTGGTAAGGGTGATATGATTATTTTCAATAATGTAGAGATTCATGGCTGGAGTGCCCGGGAGGAAATGACCCTTCTGGTGCTGACCTTCGCCCCGGATCTGATCTCTGACGGCACCCGCTTTGCTGACTATGACTACCTCCTGCCCTTCGTCCAGCGGGGCAGCCATTTCGAGAACCTTATCCGCCGACAGGAGGAATATACCCCGGAGATGACTCGCATTGCCCTGCAGATAGAGGAAGAGAACCGAACCCAGCGCCTGGGCTGTCCCCTGATGATCAAGGCCTATATCCTGCAGCTTTTGACCATCCTCATCCGGCATTACCAGAAGACCTCCCCGCCCCGCCAATCTCTCTCCACCAAAAAGGCCCACATGAAGCGGCTGGAGCAGGTGGTAGCCTATATCCGCAGTCATTACCAGGAACCCCTGACCCTGGAGGAGCTGGCTCAGATGGCCTACATGAGTCCCACCTACTTCTCCTCCTATTTTAAGAAGGTAACCGGACGCAGCCTCAAGGACTATCTCATAGACCTGCGGATTTCCCGGGCGGAGGAGCTGCTGACCGCCGGGGATATGAGCATCCTGGAGGTAGCAGACAGCTGCGGTTTTCCCAATGTATCCAACTTCTACCGCCTCTATAAGAAACGTACCGGCCAATCCCCGGGGAAAACACGAGGATGAAAGCCAGCTGCTTCGCACTTTCGTGCTCTCGCAGCTGCCGCCGGTATCCACAAGCTGTGGTATGCGAGCATCCCACAGCTTGTGTCTGCCGTCCGGGGCTTTCATGGTAAGAAAGTACAAAAAATGCTTAAGTTTTCAGAAGAAGTCTGCGGGTTGTTTTTGTATACTGGGGGGGACAAGGAGGATACGCAGATGCTGTATAAGAAGAATTGGGAAGAAACGAAGGAAAAGTTTAAAAATTACTGGAAGCATTGCAATACCGGCCGTCCCCTGATGTGTGTCATTGCCCGCAAGCCGGAGGTGGAGCATCTCTCGGATAATCGTCCGGTGGAGGGTGGATATTCGGATGTCATCTGTCAGGGAAAGTATTATGCCCTGCCGGAGGAACTGAAGTGGAAGGATATGGAGGATAAGTATCAGAATGCGGAGCGGATTGTGGCCAGATATCGTCACTTCTGCCAGACCCACCTCTTCCTGGCTGAGAGTTTTCCCAACCTGAATGTGGATTTTGGCCCCGGATCCCTGGCTTCTTACCTGGGGTCTGATATCGGCTTTAACGAGGATACGGTATGGTTCAAGCCCTGTCTGACGGATTGGGAGAATGTACCTCCCTTCCATTTTGATCCGGAAAATGCATGGTTCAAGAAGCACCTAGCTCTGGTTCAGGAATGCCGCCGTCTGGTGGGGGATGATTTCTATGTAGATATGCCTGACCTGATGGAAAATATTGATGTTCTGGCCTCTCTGAGGGGGGCTATGGATACCCTCTATGACATGATTGAGGAGCCGGAGATCATCGAGGAACGCATCAAGGAAGTTACCGCCCTTTATTATGATTATTACGACCGTTTTTATGACATTATCAAGGATGCGCAAGGAGGCAACTCCTATACGGTATTCCAGATCTGGGGACCGGGTAAGACGGTGAAGCTGCAATGCGACTTCTCTGCCATGATGTCTCCCACCAATTTCCGGGACTTCATCCAGGACTCCCTGCGTCAGCAGGCTGAGAAGGCAGACTGCGTCCTCTATCATCTGGACGGCCCGGATGCCATCAAGCACATGGATGCCCTGATGGAGATCGATGGGATCGACGCCCTGCAGTGGACCAGCGGTGATACCGGCCCGGACGGAACTCTGGAGGACTGGTACCCCATCTATGACAAGGCCAGGGCAGCAGGAAAATCCCTGTGGGTAAAGGTATACTCCGGTGAATTCGAAGACTGGATTGCCCATGTAGATAAGCTGGTAGCTCGCTACGGCTCCCACAGCCTCTTCCTCTTCTTCCCGGAGATGTCTCTGGAGCAGGCCAACCGTCTCATTGAGCATGCGGACAAGAACTGGAGTGACATAGAAGGCGAGTTCCCGGGAAAGCGCAGCTAAATACAACTATCACTCAAGGAGTGGAAATGAACGATCGGGTTCATTCCCACTCCTTTTTCCAGTTATGTCTCCAAGGAAGGTCTTCCTGCACCTGCGTAAACGCCGTTACCGCTGTGCATGCGGTAAGCGGTTCTTTGAGAAAAACACCTTCCTGCCTCGCTATTACCGCGTCACAAGCCGAATGGTTTCTACGATTATCCATGCTTTTGAGAATGAACAGAATAAACTCTCCCAGAAATATCGGAAATACTTCAAAAAGTCCAGGTATCTCCTGATGAAACCCATTATGAAGTCAGGCAGCCAACAAACAATTCTTGTGTAAAAATTGGTTACAGTGTCAAAAGCCTGAGCCCACGACATGCTCGCATGTCGGTGGGGGAAGGGCTTTATGACACGCCCCTCAATGAGGGCCAAGTGGGGCGAAAGCCCCGCGAAAACCCGAATTGAGGGAGGGTGCTGTGTGTCAGCGGAAATCTGCGGCATAGGAACCTAAAAAACTCCCTGCAGAATGTTTTGTTCTGCAGGGAGTTTTATCATCGAAGTACCAATTTATTTGTCACCGAATCGTCCGCCGGTGGTCGGATATCCGTAGATCGATCCATCCTTGATCTGCATTTCATCTTCCCACGGCAAATGGTATTTACCTGCGGCAAGATCCTTGATGTAGGTAAGCCCCGCATCGCTTTCGCCGCCCGGTTTTGCAACATATCCGCGGTGACCGAGGTTATAGATGTTATTCTCAAGGCCCCAAGTCTTGCGGGCGTTGTCCGCCAGCTGCGGATAGATTTCACCGGTTACGATCTCATTCGGGTTACGGTCACCCTGTACAAGCGTGGTACCGTCGAAGTTACAGATCTGACCTTCACCGAAATAATAGAACACACCATCATATCCGGCAAGGTTGACCGAAATGGTATACATCAGGTTCTGCCATGCGTTGGAACGGTTGGTGAGAATCCACTGATCGTTGACCTGTGTGCTGTAACCGGAAATTCTGATGTAGCAGTTACAGCCCTTGTAAGCCGCTTCACGGGCAAGTTCCGGTATCATACCGTCGTGGCAAATACACACCGCCAATTTCGAACCGCCGGGGCCTTCGCAAACCGGCATACCCAGGTCGCCCGGGTACCACGGCTCGATCGGATTCCACGGGAACAGTTTCCTGTATTTCAGGCAAATCTCACCCTGCGGATTGATAATGATAGCCGTGTTGTAGGGGTTTTTATTGGGATCCGGATTGCGTTCCATAATGGAGAATACGCCATATACTCCGGCTTCTTTACAGGCTTTGCCGAACGCTTCGGTCTCTTTACCGGGAATATCACACAGAAATTCATCGGTCAGCCACTTTTTGGTGTTCAGACCCTGTGTGCTGTATTCGGGGAATATGATCAGCTCCACACCCGGATAGCCGGCTTTGGTGTTCTTTAGGCAGGTAATGATCTTTTCGACCTGCTTGTCGATGTCTGCACGACTGTTCACGATCGGTGCCGGGAACTGAATGGCTGCTGCCAAAAATCCCATGGCCGGTTTACTCATACTACCTATGCTTCCCATAAATAATTCCTCCTTGTTTTTTGTATGGGTCTATGTCATCCCTTACGGGGAATGGCCTTATTTATGCGGGATACCGTCAATCGGGCAATCTTCTGTGCCCGGCATATCCCTTGTCAATGCCTCTGACCGCTCTTTTGCTTTCTCCGGATCGGTCGCCCATGTCCGATAGAATTCAAACGGACACTCTTTCGCACCGTAACGTTCTTCCTTAGAATTGATAG
>CAVLCU010000130.1:0-6976 GCA_963661545.1 Lachnospiraceae bacterium
CATCAGGATGCCCAGCTTCGCGTGCTGCCAGGTCAAGCCTCCCTGGAAATAGACGGCATAGGGGGGCTTAATGGGACCGTCTGCGCTAAGCTCAATGGAAGATCCCTGCACAAAGGCTCCGGCTGCCATGATAACATCTGCATCATAGCCCGGCATGGCCCAGGGCTCCGGCGCCACATAGCTGTCCACGGGAGCCGCTGCCTGGATCCCCTGGCAGAAGGCGATCACTGCCTGGGGGCTTCCCAGGGTTACCGCCTGGATGATGTCATGCCGATCTTCCTTGCCGTCGGGAAGAACCGAAAATCCCAGCCCTTCGTAGATATTTGCCGCAAAGATGGCTCCCTTGAGGGCAGATGCTGTGACCGTGGGTGCCAGGAAGAAGCCCTGATAGAAGGCTTGATTGACCCCCAGGGTGGCTCCCACCTCCTTGCCCAGGCCGGGGGAGGTAAGACGGCAGGCGGCATTTGCCACATATTCCTTCTTGCCCACGATATAACCTCCGATGGGAGCTAAGCCGCCGCCGGGATTCTTGATGAGGGAGCCTACCATGAGATCCGCCCCCAGCTGGGAGGGCTCCCGGGTTTCCACGAATTCTCCGTAGCAATTATCTACCATGCAGATCAGATCCGGCCGGATTCCCTTTAGAAAATGAATTAATTCCCCAATCTGGTCCACGGAGAAGCTGGGACGGGTCTGGTAACCCTTGGAACGCTGGATAGTCACCAGCTTCGTCTGGGGGCAGATAGCCTGGCGGATCTTCTCATAGTCAAAGGTCCCGTCCGGCAGCAGATCCACCTGGCGATAGGTAACCCCATATTCCGCCAGGGAGCCCCGGGAGGGCCGGATCCCGATGACCTCCTCCAGGGTATCGTAGGGCTTCCCCACCGGGGAGAGAAGCTGGTCTCCGGGTCTGAGATTGCCCGAAAGGGCTACAGCCAGGGCGTGGGTTCCACAGGCAATTTGAGGCCGTACCAGAGCATCTTCCGCCCCAAAGGCTGTGGCATAGACCTTCTCCAGGGTATCCCGTCCTATGTCATTGTAGCCATAGCCGCTGGAGGCATAGAGACAGGCCTCACTGACCCGGTTCTCCTGCATAGCCTGAATGACCTTCAGCTGGTTGAATTCCGCCGTCTCATCAATCTGCCGAAAACGCTCCTCCAGCCCCTGGGCGATTCTTTCCCCATAGGCCCAGACCGGGCGGCAGACCCCGATTTTCTCGTATAAATCCCCTTTATTGACCTTCATCTTCCTTGTGTGTCCTTCCTTCTTCTGCATGTTCTTTCGCTGTCTGCTCTTCTCTTGCCAGCTTGTCCTTCCAGACCTCCAGCATATAGGCCAGAATTCGATCCTCGTCATAATTGAAGTCCGGCTTATTCAGCCAGATCACCTCCGGCTCCCGGCGAAACCAGGTCAGCTGGCGCTTGGCAAAATGCCGGGTATCCCTCTTAATGATTTGAATGGCCTCCTCCAGGCTGCTCTTCCCCTCCAAATAGGGAAAGAGCTCCTTGTAGCCCAAGCCTTTCATGGAGACATGCTCCGGTGTCAGGCCCCGATCCCGCAGTTTCCTCACCTCTTCCACCAATCCCTCTTGGATCATCTGGTCTACCCGCTGATCAATCCGGCGGTAAAGCCTCTCCCGGTCATCGTTCAGGACAAAATAGGCAGAACAAAAGGCGGAATCCCTCTCCTTCTCCCGCTGATTGTGGGCAGAAATGGGGTCTCCCGTCTCCTGATAGAATTCCAGGGCCCGGATGACCCGCTTTATATTATGGGGATGAATGTCCGCCGCCGCCTTAGGGTCCTTCTCCTCCAGAAGCTGATGCAGATAAAGAGCCCCCTTCTCCCTTGCCAGGTCTTCCAGCCTCTTTCGCTCCTGGGAGGAGGCAGAGGTTTCGGTAAAATCCACTTTTTTCAGCAGAGCCTGGATATAGAAGCCGGTTCCTCCGGTGATAATGGGCAGGCGTCCGGCCTGGTAGATCTCCTCCATAGCCTCCAGGGCCAGCTCCTGGAACCGCCTGACATGAAAGTCTTCCTCCGGTTCCAGTACATCCAGGAGATAATGGGGGATGCCCTCCCTCTCCTCCGGCCGGATCTTGGCTGAGCCGATATCCATATGACGATAGACCTGCATGGAATCCGCTGAGACAATGGACCCCTTAAGAGCCTTGGCCAGGGCAAGGGACAGCCTGGTTTTTCCCACGGCAGTGGGACCTGTTAGAACAATACATGGTTTTCGCAACTGATTCACCTATAGGATTCTCTTGAATTTCTTGTCCAGCTCATGGCGGGACATGGTAAGGATGGTTGGCCTTCCGTGGGGGCAATGATAAGGATTCTCCAGATGCAGAAGTTCATCTAACAAGGCCTCCGCCTCGGGAGGGGATAGGTGCTGGTTTCCCTTTACCGCTGCCTTGCAGGACATGGAAGCCAGCTGTTCCAGAATCAGATCAGAGGTCACTTTGCTGACATTCTCCAGCTGATCCAGGAGCTCCACGAAGAGCTGTCCCGGCTCTACCCGATAGAGGTGGGCAGGAACCCCACAGATCTTATATTCCTTGCCTCCGAAGTCCTCGATCTCATAGCCAAAGGAGGTAAAAAGATCCCTGTACCGGTTCAAAAGCTCCGTCTCCCTGGCCGTCAGGCTGATGACCCTGGGGGGATACAGCATCTGGGAGTTGATTTCCCGGGATTCATAGTCTCTTCGCATCCGTTCATAGACCACCTTCTCATGGGCAGCGTGCTGATCCACAATATAGAGGGTGTTGTCATATTCCATCAACCAATAGGTATCAAAGACCTGGCCGATGATCCGAGGTCGTATCCGCCCTTCCTGGGACAGCATCTTATCCCGGAAGAAATCCAGCTGCCGGGGGGAAGAGGAGGCGGAGGCGGAGGCTTCATAAGTCCCAGGCGGGTCTGACAGGTTTTGTGCCGGCCCGGCTGCAGGATGCTCTGCCCTTGCCCCAGCCGGGGCAGGGGCTTGCCTGTGCCCTTCTTCCGGGGGCTGTGCTGCAATCTGAGCTGCCAGGGGTGGGGCATAGGTTTGCCTGCGCACTTTTTCGAAGGGTTCCGGCAGCTTCTCCCCTTGAAGACGCTCCAGTTGGGGATATCCCTTCTCCTTCTTTTCCTCTGTGGGGGAGACCTCCGGAATCCTTTCCCTCTCCAACAGGGCATTTTGCAGGGTCAGGCAGAGCTGGTGGTAGATCTCCTCCTGGTGGGAGAAGCGCAGATCCATCTTGGAGGGGTGAACATTGACATCCACCTGGTCTCCTTCCAGTTCCAGATAGAGGAGGGTAAAGGGATAGCGATGCTGCATCAGGAAACCGTGATAGGCATCCTCGATGGCCTTGGACAGGAGCTTGCTCTTTACATAGCGGCCATTGACGAAATAGTTCTCATAGCTGCGATTGCCCCGGGCCACAGAAGGATTTCCGATAAAGCCCTGAATCTCCAGCAGATCTGTTTTGGCCTCCACATGGATCAGCTCCCTGGTGAGATCCCTGCCGTAGATCTGGTAGACAATCTCCTTGAGATTGCCATTTCCGCTGGTATAGAGATGATTTTGCCCATTCTGGATATATTTGAAGGAGATATTCGGATGGGACAGGGCCAGCTGCTCTATGATGGTGGCCACTGCATGGGCTTCCGTCGTCTTACTTTTCAGAAATTTTGCCCTGGCAGGAGTATTGTAGAAGAGGTGGCGAACCAAAAAGGTGGTTCCGGAGGGGGCCCCGATCTCTTCTTGGTCCTTTTCCTCCCCTCCCTCGATGCAATAGCGAATTCCCGTCAGATCCTCCGGGATCTTGGTAATCAATTCCACCTGGGCTACTGCTGCGATACTGGACAGGGCTTCCCCCCGGAAACCCAGGGAGGCGATTCCTGTCAGATCCTCCACCTTGCGGATCTTGGAAGTGGCATGACGGAGAAAGGCGGTGGCCACCTCTTCTCTGGGAATCCCGCAGCCATTGTCCGTGATGCGGATCAGGCTAAGCCCCCCCTCCTTAATCTCAGCCGTGATGGCCGTGGCGCCGGCATCTATGGCATTCTCCACCAGCTCCTTGACCACCGAGGCAGGCCGTTCCACCACCTCTCCCGCTGCAATCTTATCAATGGTTGCCCGATCCAATACTTCGATTCGTCTCATTGGTCTGTGCTTCCCCTTCTCTTACCAGCGATTCTTGATCCTGTTCTGCAGTCTGTAGAGGGTATTCATGGCCTCCATGGGGGTCATGTTGGAGAGATCCAACTCCTTTATTTCCTCTATGATATCCTGATCCTTGACCGTATCGAAGAGGGACAGCTGCTCCAGTTCCACCTCGTCATAGCGAGTCTTGCCGGATTTGGCCTTCCTGACACCGACCAGATCCTTCACGGCAGCCGTGATATCGGCGGCTGACAGCTCTGCTACCAATTCCTTGGCTCTGGCCAGTACGGATTCCGGCACTCCGGCCAGACGGGCCACCTGGATGCCGTAGCTTTTATCAGCGCCTCCCTGGACAATCTTTCGCAGGAAAACGATGTCATCCCCCTTCTCCTTGACGGCGATACAGTAATTGTGGACGCCGGGCAGCTTGCCCTCCAGCTCGGTCAGCTCATGGTAGTGGGTAGCAAAGAGAGTTTTGGCTCCCAGAATCCTGGTATCCGCAATATGCTCAATGACAGCCCAGGCGATGGACAGGCCGTCAAAGGTACTGGTGCCCCGGCCAATCTCATCCAGAATAAGGAGACTGTCGGAGGTGGCATTGCGCAAAATATTGGCCACCTCTGTCATCTCCACCATGAAGGTGGACTGGCCGCTGGCCAGGTCGTCGGAAGCTCCCACCCGGGTGAAAATCCGATCCACGATGCCGATATTGGCTGAGGCTGCAGGTACGAAGGAGCCGATCTGAGCCATCAGCACGATGAGGGCTGTCTGTCGCATATAGGTAGACTTTCCTGCCATATTGGGGCCGGTGATCACGGCAATCCGGTGGTCTGCATTGTCCAGGCTGGTATCATTGGCAATGAACATATCATTGGGAATCATCTGCTCCACCACCGGATGCCTGCCCTCCCGGATCTCTATCTTGCCTTTTTTGTTCAGTTTTGGCTTCACATAGCGGTTCTTTTGAGCTACAAAGGACAAGGAAGCAAAGACATCCAGGGCGGCTACTGCCCGGGCGGTCTTCTGAATCCGGGTTACCTCTCCCGCCACCCGATCCCGAACCTCGCTGAACAGGTCGTATTCCAGGGCGGACAGACGATCCTCCGCCCCCAGAATCTCTTCCTCCAGCTCCTTGAGCCGGTTGGTGCTATAGCGTTCAGCGTTAGCCAGGGTCTGTTTGCGGGTATAATAATCCGGCACCAGGTCTCGGAAGGAATTGGTAACCTCCAGGTAGTAGCCAAAGACCTTATTGTATTTAATCTTCAGGTTCCGGATCCCTGTCTTCTCCCGCTCCTCTGTCTCCAGCTGACTCAGCCACTGCTTGCCCTTATTCTTGGCCTCCCGGTAGTGATCTACCTGTTCCTGGTAGCCATCCCGAATGACTCCCCCCTCCTTCATAGCCAGGGGAGGGTCATCCACGATGGCGGCATCAATCAGCTGACACAGATCCTCCAGGGGATCCATGTCGGCTAGTAGATGCTCCAGGAGGTCTCCTTTCAAATCCGCCAGGATCCGCCGGATATGGGGCAGCATCTGCAGGGAGGTCTTGAAGGCCACCAGATCTCTGGGATTGGCGGATTGGTAGGTAATGCGGCTGACCAGGCGTTCCAGGTCATAGACCGGCTGCAAATACTCCCGAATCTCATCGCGCAGCATAGGCTGGCGGTTCATCTCCTCCACCGCCTCCAGCCGTCTTAGGATCTCTTCCTTATCGATCAAGGGCTGTTCTACAAAGCTTCGCAGCATGCGGGCTCCCATGGCTGTTTTGGTCTTATCCAGCACCCAGAGCAGAGAACCCCTCTTCTGCTTCTCCCGCAGGGTCTCTGTCAGCTCCAGATTCCGCCTGGTAGAGCTGTCCAGCAGCATGAATGTATCCGCAAAATAGGGGGTAATGGTGGTCATTTGACTCATATGGGACTTCTGTGTCTCATATAAGTATTGAAACAGGGCTCCTGCGGCAATGGTGCCGCAATTAAAGTCATCCAGCCCCAGACCCTTTAGAGACTGACAATGAAAATGCTTTTCCAGGATCTGCTGACAGGCAGAATCGTCAAAATACCAGTCCTCCAGACTGTATATCGTAATGCCCAGCCTTTCCCGCAGATCCTCCAGATCCGCCCCACACATCTGAAAGGCCTGGTTACAGATAATCTCCGCCGGCATAAACTTATGGATCTCGTCCAGAAGCTTGCGAATCTTATCCACCTCTGTCACCATACATTGGCCCGTAGTAATATCCGCCAGAGAAATGCCGAACCGATCCTCCAGGCAGACAATGCACAGGATGAAATTGTTCCTGGACTCATCCAGCCCCTGGGCATCCAGCACGGTTCCCGGTGTCACCACCCGGATCACTTCCCGCCTGACCATTCCCCTGGCTGTCTTGGGATCCTCTACCTGTTCGCAGATGGCCACCTTGTAGCCCTTCTCGATCAGGCGGTTGATATAAGTCTCCGCCGCATGGTAGGGAACACCGCACATGGGAGCCCGCTCCTCCAGACCGCAGTCCTTCCCCGTCAAGGTCAGCTCCAATTCCCGGGATACCGTCTGGGCATCTTCAAAAAACATCTCATAAAAATCTCCCAGACGGTAAAACAGGATACAGTCCGGGTATTCTTCCTTAGTCGCCATGTAGTGCTGCATCATGGGCGAAAGATTCTTAGTATTCATGGGGGTATTCACAGATTCTCCCTCTTATGTAATCCTTGCAGGCAAGTCGTAAAGCCCTTCCCCCACTGACATGCCCCGAAAGGGACTAGCTTTGCGTCGCGAGCATGTCGTGGGCTCAGGCTTATGACACTGTAACCAATTTTAGCACGCCGCAAAAAATGT
>CAVLCU010000131.1:0-6912 GCA_963661545.1 Lachnospiraceae bacterium
GGGATAAAGGTGGAAAATGATAGGCAGAGCCCTCCGGACTTCCCGGGGGCATATCAGGCTGGTCTGCCATCTCCTGTTGAAGTTCCAGAACCTCCGCCTCTATCTCCTTTGGGGAGGAGGGGGGATTCTTCCTGCGAGCCCTCTTCCCATGACCCGGGAGAGGCATCTCAGAAAAAGTCTCAGCTTCGATCTCTTGCTTCTTAGGCTCCAACTCCCTGGCGGGAGGAACCGGCCTTTCCTTTTCCTGCTTCTGCCCTCGCCTGTCGGTGCCGGCCTCTTCCTTGCCTCCTTGCATCTCCTCCAGGGGCAGAAGAAACTGCAGGTTCTCTTCCATGGATTGTTCTTCCGGAAATAGCTTTGATCCGGAGGACTTGCGGCGGGTCCTTCTTCCTTCCTCCTCTCTGCGGGAGGAAACCTTACGGCGTTCTTTGGCTGAATGATAGACCTTGCTGCTCTCCTCTCGCAAAGCGGACAGAAGGGGCTTCTGGGTCATGATAATGGAACATATAATAAGGGATATAATGACAATGACATAGGCTCCTACAGAGCCAAAGGCTCCTCCCAGAAGCTTCACCAGCAAGCCTCCCACCAGACCGCCTCCCAGATGGTCATAGGAGCTGTCCCGGAAATAGTTCAGCCAGCTTACACCCTTCTCATACCCTACCGTCAAAAGCTGCATAAAGGCGCAGGCAAACAAAAAGAGTCCCCCGGCTCCCACCCCTTTGCGGATGACCAGGGCATGTTTGCCATTGGAAATAAAAAAGGCGCAGGTCAGGAACAAAAGAATCGGAAAGAGATAAGCTGGCAAACCAAAAAGTCCGAAGAAAAAGCTGCTGAAAACCTGCCCAACCACTCCTGCCAGGCCGAAATTTCCCAACAAAAGAAGCAGAGACAGGGCCAATACCACAAGCAGGAGGATCTCCGCCCTCAGCCGGCTGTCTCCTGGCGACGTCTGTTTCCTGGCGGATTTCTTTTTGGCTTTTCTTTTCTTTGCCTGTGCCATTGCCCTCTCTCCTTTATTCCTATAGAAGGCTGCAAATTCCCTTTAACGGAGGTATTCTACAGCCGATATCATTCCAATGATCATACAATAAGCGGCAAAGATCCGGTTCCCCTTCTTGGAAATCAGGCGGATAGCCAGCCGGATGACAAAAAAGCCAACCACAGCTGCTGTAGCCATTCCTGCCAGGCAGGGGGCCAGGGTGACAGAAAGGGCTCCTGCCTGTCTATGCACGCGACCGCCCTCCAGGATGATAGCTCCCAAAATAGCCGGAACGCACAGGACAAAGGAGTATTTTAAGACAAACTTTCTGGAAAATCCACTCAGATAAGCGGAAGAAAGGGTCATCCCCAGCCTGGAGATGCCGGGAAAGCCGGAGAAACCTTGAAAAGCACCGATCAAGATGGCATCGGTATACCTGGCCTTTCGAGGATCCTTGCCGGACTTGGGCATGAAGGAGGAAACCAGCAGCAAAAGGGCGGTGACCAGAAGTCCCATGCCGGAAGCCAGCAGATTGCCTGTAACTGCCTCTGCCAAGGGGCAGATCAGATATCCTATGATTACCGTAGGTACCATGGTGATGACCAGCATCAGGGAGAACTTCCTGTAATTGCCGGAGACCAGCTTGCGGTAGGGCGGCTGCTGACCGGAGGAATCCTTGCTAAGCAAAAGCTTGAGATTATAGAAGAGGTCTTGCAGCATGTGAACTAATTCCCTTGTCAGTTTTACGATATCCGGCAGAAAAACCACCGTTACTGCCAGAAGGGTGCCCAGATGAAGCATAATCACAAATAAGAGATTTGTCTCGCTTCCTATCCCCATCTTGTTGCTGATCAATGCCAGATGACCGGAGCTGCTAACCGGAAAGAATTCCGTTATCCCCTGCACAGCTCCTAAAATCACAGCCTGTATAATTGACATATTAATACGTCCCCATCCCAAAAACAGTGCTGACCTATTCCTCCAGATTGGTATAGACATACTGGACATCATCATTGTCATCCAGCAGATCCAGTGTCCGTTGAAGATTCTTCATGGCTGTCTCATCTTCCAGGGCCACATAGGTCTGGGGAATCATGGTAACGTCCGCCTCAGTCATGACAATTCCTTCCTTCTCCAGGGCTTCCCGAACTTTGGAAAATTCGTCGGGATCCGTATAGATCTCGAAGCAATCCTCTTCCTCCGAGAAATCGTCTGCCCCTGCATCCAGAGCCAACATCATAAGATCGTCAGCATCCATGCTGCAATCTTCCTTGGCTATGATAATCTGCCCCTTCTTGTCAAACATAAAGGAGACACAGCCCGGCGTCCCAATGCTGCCCTGTCCCTTGGTAAAGGCGCTGCGTACATCGGCTGCCGTCCGGTTCTTATTGTCTGTCAGGGTCTCTACAATGATGGCAATGCCGCTGGGACCATATCCTTCATAAGTAATTCGCTCATAACTGTCTGCATTGGCATCTCCGGCGGCCTTCTTAATTCCCCTGTCTATGGTATCATTGGGCATATTGTTGGCCTTTGCCTTGGCAATGACATCCCGCAGCTTGCTGTTATTGGCCGGATCCGGACCACCTTCCTTGACCGCGATTACAATCTCACGTCCGATGATGGTAAAGATCTTTCCCTTCTTGGCATCGTTCTTCTCTTTTTTATGCTTGATGTTAGCAAATTTTGAATGTCCTGACATCTGTTATCCTCTTTCCCTATAATATGTATTGTCTGAAATATAGCACCAATTTCATAATTCGTCAAGAATTGCACCCCAAGCCATGGGTGTGTGGTTTGGCAGACCCGGCGAAAGGCACACTAGAGATAGACGGGAATGGCCTCCAGAATATCTCCGGCAATGGCGGAACTTTTGGACTTTCTCTCTCCTGCCAGCTCCCCACACAGTCCGTGTATATAGACGGCAAGGGCTGCCGGGGAAACCGATAAATGGGGATATTGCAGCATCAATCCGGCACATATGCCGGCAAGTACATCTCCGCTGCCTGCTGTAGCCAGGCTGCTGTTGCCGCTGAGATTGAGAAAACACCCTCCCTTTGGCAGGGCGATCAGGGTCCTTGCATCCTTCAGGACGCAGGTGACCCCGTGAAGCCGGGCAAAGGTGGAAGCCTCTTCCCTGGGATTCTCCTTGATTTGCTCCAGACTTTTTCCGGCAATACGGCTCATCTCCGCTGCGTGGGGCGTAATCGTGCAGGGAAAAGTCACTTTTTCCCACCAATCTGTGTTCTGTGCCAGAAGATTGAGGGCATCCGCATCCATGACACAGGGCAGGTGATTCCGGGCAAGAAAATGTTCCATCAGTCTGGCGGAGAATTGGGACAAGCCAATGCCAGGACCAATCAATACCCCATCCGCCCAGGCCAGCTCCCGGTCCAGATCCTGAGGATCCCAGTCCTCCTCCCGATAGACGGCCAGCAAGGCCTCCGGAAGAAGGGTGGCCAGGCAGGTTCGATTCACTTCTGAGGTATAGATCTTGACCATACCCAATCCGGTCATCAAAGCTGCCCGGGCTGCCAGATAGGCGGCTCCGCAGATTTGCCTGGAACCGGCAATTACCAATAATTTTCCAAAGCTTCCCTTGTTGCCGGATTCCTCTCTTGGAGGAATCCGCCTTAGGTCCTCCTTCTCCAGGGTCCATAAGCCCTTGTCCTTGGGGGGAAAATCATCTACAGGAATACCAATCTCCCGCACCAGGACCTGACCGGCATAGGAAGCGCCGGGATAGAGATAAAGGCCTGGCTTTCCCCGGGCAAAGGTGACTGTCAGATCGGCCCGAATGGCCTTGCCCAGGACCTGCCCCGTATCTGTATGAACTCCGGAGGGAATATCCACAGAGACCACCTGGCAATCGCTGTCATTGATGGCCTGAATTAAGGCTGCATAAGACCCTGTGACAGGCCGATGCAGACCAATGCCAAAGAGGGCATCCACGATCAGGCTGCAGGATGAGGGCACAAGGGTCTTAAGACAGGGAATTCCCCGCTTCCTGGCCACCTCCATCTGACAGGCCATCTGGGGACTGTATTTTGCCGGATCCCCGGGGGAATAAAGGGCCGGATGATAGCCATAATCCTGTAAGATTCTGGCTATAGCCACCCCATCCCCCCCATTGTTGCCTGTGCCGCAGATGACACAGACCCGGCTCAGATCAAAGTCATGGGATCGGATCTCTTCCACTACAGCCATAGCCGCCCGCTCCATCAGAACCAGGGAAGGAAGACCCTGATCCATGGCAGCTTGATCCGCCTGCCGCATCTGTTGGGCGGTAAGTATTCTCTTCATAACTTCCCCTCTTTCTGAATAAGAGAGGCAGAACCCTTGTGTTCTGCCTCTGCATGCGACTCACCTGTATGTAAAACTCCCTGTCGCCCTATGGCTGCTTTGCCTGCCCGGCTGTCTTATCTCTGGGGATGGTTCTCCTCGTAGCTGGTAAGATTGTAAGAAAGACGCATCAAGCTCTCCGACAGATGAACATTTTCCACGATGACATCCTCCGGAAGAAGCAGGTTCAGATCGGTATGGGCAAAATTCCAAATAGCACGGATGCCGCACTGTACCAAAAGATGAGCCATCTCCATGGCTTTTAACTTGGGCAGGGTCAGTGTAGCAATCTCTACCTTATTCTTCTGGATAAATTCCGGCAGCTCCTCTGTCATCAGAACGGGAATCCCTCTCACGGTCAGTCCCTTGAGAGCCGGATTTACATCAAACAGAGCCACCGTCCGAAAGCCGGTACGCTCAAAGGAGGCATAATTCGCCAAAGCCTGCCCCAAATGTCCTGCTCCTATGATGATCATATTATGTACGGTATCCAAACCCAGAATCTTGCCGATCTCTGTATGCAGATAGCTGACATTATAGCCATAGCCCTGTTGTCCAAAACCACCAAAATTATTCAAATCCTGCCTGATCTGTGAGGCGGTAACCTTCATGCGCTTACTCAACTCACCGGATGAAATCCTTTCCACACCATCTTCCAGTAATTCACCAAGATAACGATAATATCTGGGAAGACGCTTGACCACGGCCTCTGATATTCCTTTTGCGCCCAATGCTCAATTCCTCCTGTCCAGGCACCAAATCCATGTCTCTTTTTTAGTATATATGATTGTCATAAGATTGTCAAAGATTTCTTTGCAATTATGAAGAAAAGTACAATTACAGGGCAGACCCTTGTTTAATTTTTTATTTTCTGTATAATAGGACTGGAAATTAATGGGAGGTAAACCATGATACTTGCTTGTCAAAATATCTATAAATCTTTTGCAACCACTGAGATTCTTCATGACATTTCTTTTCATATAGAGGAAGGGGAAAAGGCGGCCCTCATCGGCATGAATGGGGCAGGCAAAACGACCCTTTTGAGGATCATTACCGGGGAGATGCAGGCAGATTCCGGTCAGATTATTCTGGCCAAGGGGAAAACCCTGGGATATCTGGCCCAGCATCAGGATATCTCCGGAGGAAAAACCATCTATGACGAGGTATTGGAGGCCAAGCAGGAGATTCTGGCTATGGAGACCAGGATGCGGCTGGTGGAAGGGCAGATGCAGTCAGCTTCCGGGGAGGAGCTGGACAAGCTCATGGCTTCCTATACCAGGCTAACCCATACCTTTGAGCTGGCGAATGGTTATGCCTGCCGCAGCGAGGTGGTTGGAGTGCTGAAGGGCCTGGGTTTTGCCGAGGAGGACTTCCACCGCCCCCTGTCTACCCTGTCCGGAGGGCAGAAAACCCGGGTGGCCCTGGGGCGTCTTCTTCTGGCCAAGCCGGATATTCTCCTGCTGGATGAGCCCACCAACCACCTGGATATGGATTCCACCGGCTGGCTGGAGACCTACCTGCTGAATTATCCGGGAGCCGTACTGATTGTCTCCCATGATCGGTATTTTTTGGATCGGACCGTGACCAAGGTCATTGAGTTGGAACAGGGAAAGGCCATGGTATTTCCCGGCAATTATAGTTCCTATAGTGAGAAAAAGGCGGTGATTCGTCGGGCTCAGTATCATGCCTACCTGAATCAGCAGCAGGAGATCCGCCACCAGGAGGAGGTCATTGCCAAGCTTCGATCCTTTAACCGGGAGAAGTCCATCAAAAGGGCGGAAAGTCGGGTCAAGATGCTGGATAAGATTGAGCGGGTGGACAAACCGGTAACTGCCCAGGCGGATATGCAAATTCACCTGACTCCCCGCATTATCAGCGGCAATGATGTTCTGACCGTGACAGACCTGTCCAAATCCTTCCCCGGCTGTCCCCTTTTCGAGGACCAGAGTTTCCAGATCCACAGGGGGGAACGGGTGGCGGTCATTGGCAGCAATGGGACCGGCAAAACCACCCTGCTCAAGATGATTACCGGGCTGGAGACCTGTGACCAGGGCAAGATTTCCCTGGGAGCCAAGGTTCATATCGGCTATTATGACCAGGAGCACCAGGTTTTGCATATGGATAAGACCGTATTTGAAGAAATCTCTGATGCCTATCCTACCATGACCCAGACTCAGATTCGCAATGTATTGGCTTCCTTCCTTTTTATCGGAGATGAGGTCTTCCAGCCTATTCGTACCTTAAGCGGCGGGGAAAGAGGCCGGGTATCCCTGGCCAAACTGATGCTGTCAAAGGCCAACTTTCTGATCCTGGACGAGCCCACCAACCATCTGGATATCCTTTCCAAGGAAATCCTGGAGGATGCTCTGCGGGAATATACCGGGACCGTTTTGTACGTCAGCCATGACCGGTATTTTATCAACCGGACCGCCACCCGGATCCTGGATCTGACCGGCAACCGCTTTGTCAACTATATCGGCAATTATGATTATTATCTGGAGAAAAAGGCAGAAAATAGCTCCCCGGAGGCAAAGACAGGGCCAGAAGCTTCCCCCCGGGAACCGGCTTCCGCGGCTCAATTGGATTGG
>CAVLCU010000132.1:0-6587 GCA_963661545.1 Lachnospiraceae bacterium
ACAAGCTGTGGTATGCGAGCATCCCACAGCTTGTGTCTGCCGTCCGGGGCTTTCTATGTAATTTTTCAGTTGCAGTTCCAGGGGGACTGGGATATACTTGGTTTTGGAAAAAAGGATTACAGACCAATTTCAGGAAGAGGAGATTGATTATGAAAAAGGCTGGCAGAAGACGAAGAGGGAGAAGGATTGCGATTGTCCTGGTTTTGCTGCTGCTGATCGCGGTGGCAGGGGGGACTGCATTTCTGACCCTGCAGCAGGTGGGGATCCTGCGCCGGGAGGCGGAGAAGATTCTGGCTCTGGATGTGGAAAAGGAGGAGCCGGATACCAATATCTACGCAAAGGGGGATTATGGAAGGGTGGAGGAGACCATGAAGGAGTATATGGGAGAATATATCTCCAGTCTTCGCACCATCAAGACCATATTTCAGGACCAGGAGTTCGCTGCTTTGCTGAGTGTAGACAATATTCAGGCGGACGGTCCTTTATTTACCCAATCCCTCCAATACCTGCAGGAGAAGGAGGCGACGGCGGAGGCAGCCTTTCAGCAGCTGGAGGAGCTGGCGGAGACGGACCGGATTGAGGCAGCTATCCAGGGAAAGGGACTGAAGAGCTTTTTTAAAAAGCTCTACGATACCCAGATGCTGGAGAATCTCCAGGCTAATTTCATGTATGGCAAGGAAGAGATTCAGGAAGCCAGGGAGAAGGTCAGCTCTTCCATCGCATCCCGCAGAAATGCCATTAATTTCCTGGTGGAGTATCAGGAGGATTGGAAGCTGGAGGACGGGAAGCTGAAGTTTGATTCCAACAGCCTGCTGAAGCAATACAATGCGCTGGCAGAGGCCATCGGCCAGTGAGAGAGGGGGAAAGTATCCTATGAAATGTCCATATTGCGGCAATGAGAATCCGCAGCACTCCCGCTTCTGTACAAGATGTGGCCAGGGGCTGGGAGCGCCGGGTATGCAGCCTCGACAGGAGTCCCCCTATTCCGGTCAGAATGGGGGACAGAACAGGAACTGGAACAGGGGCCAGACCGGGGGACAGAACAGGAACTGGAACAGGGATCAGACCGGGGGACAGAACAGGAACTGGAACAGCAGTCAGACCGGGGGGCAGAATTCCAGGAGGAGCCCAGGCCGCCAGGGGCGCAGCCGGGAGGAGAAGAAGATTATCGTCATGGGCATCATACTGGCCTGTATTGTCCTGGTGGCCGGGGTGGGAGCTTATTTGGGGGTCAACCATTTTATGAAATCAGCCAGCCAGGAGGACAAGAGCCAGGCCAAGGCCCTTACCACCCTGACGCCGACCCCTACCCCTTCTTCTTCTGCCAAGACCACGCTGACACCTACGCCCACCTCCACCCCCTCTGCCACACCGACCCAGGAGGCAGACAAGGTCACAGCTTCCCTACTGGCGGATTCCGCTTCCAGACCCTCCGGTTACTCCAAGCTGACGGTGAAGGATGCCATGGCCTCCTCTACGGTGGACCAGGAGGAGTATGACAATTCCGTGCAAATGGTCCTGGATGGCAATGAGACCACCTCCTGGCAGGAGGGAGTGAGCGGAGACGGTCTGGGAGAGTTTCTCTGGTTCAGCCTGGGCAGCAAGAAAAAGGTTCGCTATCTCACCTTCAAGCTGGGCAATTGGCGGGATCTGGACCGGTATCAGAAGAATAACCGGCCCAAACAGCTGACCATCTGGCTGGGGGATGAGCCTTATACCATCAGCTTCCCGGATGAGAAGAAGGAATTCTGTGTGGTGCTTTCCCAGGAGTGTGAGATCTCCTCCGTCCAGATCTACATCGACAGTGTCTATAAGGGAACGGAATGGGACGATACCTGCATTTCCGAGGTGGGTATCTATGGAAAATAAGCCTGGCTTGTCCCTTCCCCCTTTTCTCCCTCCCCTGATTCTGGCAGGCCTTGTGGTCAGTCTGATCCTGCTGGGGCTTGCCACCGCCAGCCTGTCTCGAAGAAATAGAGACCTGACCAGGAGGGTGGACCAGCTGGAAGAGGAATTGCAGGAGATGGGCCGGCAGGTGGAAGAGCTTTCGGGGGCGGACCGGGAGGATATCCAGTCGGCGGAGGCAGAGGTAGCGACACCCACACCGACGCCTCTGGCGGCGGAGACCAGTGAAGCCTACCTGGGAAATCTGGAACAGGTGGAGGCAGGAACCATCCTGTCAGAAGGCCAGATTGACAGGTCCAACCTGGGGCAGTATTTTGCAGTCTATGAGATTTCGGACGACCTCTTTGGACGGATTTACGGAGATAATCGCTCCTACAAGACCTATTGTACCCTTCCCCGGGATGCTCTGCGCTATGTCAAGGTGCTCCATTATGGCTTTGACGGCCAGATTCATGTGGGGGAACTCATGGTCAATGCTCAGCTGACAGAGGATATGACCTCTATTTTCCAAACCCTCTTTGAACACCAATATCCCATCGAGAAGATGTACCTGGTGGACAATTATGAGGCCGATGACGATGCCAGCTGCAATGACAACAACACCTCCTGCTTCAACTACCGCCTGGTCACCGACGGCACGACCCTGTCCAACCATGCCACCGGCTGCGCGATTGACATCAATCCCAAGAACAATCCCTATATCACCATAGATGAGCAAGGGGGGCTTCATTGGGATAATACCGATGCAGAGCTATATCTGGACCGGGATGCGGCCGACGCAGCCCAGCGCCATATGATTACCCATGAGGATCTCTGCTATCAGCTGTTCACGGAGCGGGGATATACCTGGGGAGGAGATTGGACCAATCCCATGGATTATCAGCATTTTGAAAAACCTGTTTCTTGATGGAGGAAATGATTATGTCCAAGGAAGCTAAGACCAATGCCATGCGCATGCTGGATCGAAAGAAGATTCCTTATCAAGTCATCCAATACCAATGTGACGAATTCATTGACGGTCTCCATACCGCGCAGAAGACAGGAGCGCCGGTGGACCAGTCCTTCAAAACCCTGGTGACCCGGGGCAAAAGCGGCCAATATTATGTGCTGGTGATTCCCATTGCCCAGGAGATTGACTTGAAGAAGGCTGCCCGCCTGTCCGGGGAGAAGTCTCTGGAAATGATCCACGTGAAGGAGCTTACCCCGCTCACGGGATATGTGCGGGGAGGCTGCAGCCCTCTGGGGATGAAAAAAGAATTTCCCGTCTACATCCATGAGTCAGCCCGACAATATAGTGAAATCTATATAAGCGGCGGAAGAATCGGAATCAGTCTTTGTCTGTCTCCGCTAGATCTGCAGGCTGCCTGCCATGCCACCTTTGGCAATCTGACATTTTGATAATTTTTTTGGAAAACGCTTTTCAATAAGAAAAAAATGGGCTATAATCAGGTCAGTAAGTGACAGAAGAAAGATGGACAAGAGAGAACACAGGAGGGTATTTACCGTGAAGATTGAGAATATCAAGGACATTGACAAATTTTTTGAAGTAGTAGACAGCTGCAAGGGTCGTGTAGAGCTGATCACCGGCGAGGGAGACAGACTGAATCTGAAGTCCAAGCTGTGCCAGTATGTATCCTTGGCTAACATCTTCTCCAATGGGGAGATCCCGGAGCTGGAGATTGTTGCTTCTGAGAAGGAAGACGTAGACAAGCTGCTGAACTTCATGATTAATGGTTGATGGTAAAAGTAAGGCAATAAGAAGGCGTCCGGCCCCTGGGGCCGGACGCCTTCTTGAGATAGAGCGGCAGGGCTGACCCTGAACCCTAACGCCTTTGAAACAGCGATTTGGAGGTAAAGAAATGACGAAGATTGACATTATTTCCGGCTTTCTGGGAGCCGGGAAAACCACCTTGATCCGAGAACTTTTGACGGAGGCTTTGCAGGACAAGCAGGTGGTTCTGATTGAAAACGAATTCGGAGAGATCGGTATCGACGGAGGCTTTTTGAAGGATGCGGGCATTGAGATCCGAGAGATGAATTCCGGCTGTATCTGCTGCTCTCTGGTGGGGGATTTCGGCACCGCCCTGAAGGAGGTGGTGGACCAGTATCATCCGGAGAGAATCATCATTGAGCCCTCCGGTGTGGGCAAGCTCTCAGATGTCATCCATGCTGTAGAGGGGGTGGAGCAGGAGGCCAATGTGGTGGTCAACTCTGCCACTACCGTGGTGGATGTCCTGAAATGCAAGATGTATCTGAAGAATTTCGGGGAATTCTTCAAGAACCAGGTAGAAGCCGCCAGTACCATCATCCTCAGCCGCACCGACACGGAGAAGGCCAGCGATGAGAAGGTGAGCGAGGCTTTGGAGCTTCTGCGAGGTCTGAATCCCCATGCCACCATCATCACTACCCCGGCAGCCCAGTTGGGAGGCAAGAAGCTCCTGGAGACCATGGAGGGAGTCAAGATCGACCTGAGCCAGGTGGAAGACCAGGAGGAGCATGACCACCACCATGGGGACCATGACCACGATCACGATCATGGGTGCTGCGGCCACGGCCATCATGACCATGAGCACGACCACGAGGGGCACGATCATGGGTGCTGCGGCCATGGCCATCATGACCATGAGCACGGCCACGAGGGGCACGATCATGGGTGCTGCGGCCATGGCCATCATGACCATGAGCACGGCCACGAGGGGCACGATCATGGGTGCTGCGGCCATGGCCATCATGACCATGAGCACGGCCACGAGGGGCACGATCATGGGTGCTGCGGCCATGGCCATCATGACCATGAGCACGGCCACGAGGGGCACGATCATGGGTGCTGCGGCCATGGCCATCATGACCATGAGCACGACCACGAGGGCCACGACCATGGGTGCTGCGGCCACGATCACCACCATCACCATGGCCATCATGCGGATGAGGTCTTTACCAGCTGGGGCAAGGAGACCATTCGCAAATATGACAAGAGTGCGGTGGAGAAGATACTCCAGGCCCTGTCAGAGGATACCAGTTATGGAACTGTCCTCCGAGCCAAGGGTATGGTGGAAGGGACAGATGGCAAATGGATCTATTTTGACATGGTGCCGGGGGAGACGGATATCCGAGAGGGGCAGCCGGAATATACAGGTCGGATCTGTGTCATCGGCGCTCAGCTGAAGGAGGATAAGCTGGCAGAACTCTTTGCTTTGTAAGGGGATTGGCTGGCCAGGGTCTTTGAGGGGGCAGCAGCCAGGTGGATATCGGTTGGGTCTGTAAGAGGAATTGAGATTCAGAGTATGGAGAATAAAATAAAGAATTTGATTGATACCCTGGAGCAGAGGCATACCCTGGAGATGGGGGAATATGTCTGTTTGATAAGCAGCCGCGATTCAGAAGCGGCTGCTTATCTTGCCCAGAAGGCAGTAAAGCTCCGCAAGAGCTGCTATGGCACAGGAGTCTATATCCGGGGCTTGATTGAGATTAGCAATATTTGTAAGAATAACTGCCTCTATTGCGGCATTCGCAGGGGCAATTCTGCCTGCAGCCGCTATCGCCTGACTCCGGACCAGATCCTGGACTGCTGTCACCAGGGCTACCGTCTGGGCTTTCGTACCTTTGTCCTGCAGGGCGGGGAGGATCCCTTCTTTGACGATGACTGTCTGGAGGGGCTTGTTCGGGAGATCAAGGCCTTCTATCCGGATTGTGCCCTCACCTTGTCCCTGGGGGAACGCTCCCGGGAAAGCTATCAGCGCCTCTACCGGGCAGGGGCGGATCGGTATCTTCTGCGTCATGAGACGGCAGATGCAGCCCACTATGGGAAGCTGCATCCGGCGGAAATGTCCTTTTCCCATCGGATGCAATGTCTGCAGGATCTGAAGGAGATCGGCTATCAGGTGGGCTGCGGCTTCATGGTGGGGTCCCCCTTCCAGACCCCGGATTCTCTGGCCTTGGATCTAAAGTTCGTCGAGGAATTTCAGCCTGCCATGTGCGGCATCGGGCCCTTCATCCCCCATCGGGATACTCCCTTTGGACAGGAAAAGGCCGGAAGCCTGGAACTGACCCTATTTCTCCTGTCCATCATCCGGCTGATCTCTCCGGGTATATTGCTCCCTGCCACCACTGCCCTGGGTACCATCGACCCCAGAGGCCGGGAAAAGGGTATCCTGGCAGGTGCCAATGTGGTGATGCCCAACCTGTCTCCCCTGGGAGTCCGGTCCAAGTATGAGCTCTACGATAATAAGATCTGCACCGGGGACGAGGCGGCAGAGTGCCGAAACTGCCTGGAGAGCCGGATGCAATCCATCGGCTATCAGGTGGTCGTGGATCGGGGAGACAGCCGGGTGGGTCTGTGAAATATCCAATGGTGGATTTGGCTGTCGAAATATCCAAATCCGCCATTATTTGCAAAGATATCGTTGTCTTTTTCCTCCGAGTTTGCTATACTGATTATAGTCTTTCGGGCATTTCCGCCCGGTTTTCCCCATCCGATAGAAACAAAATTGGTTTGGGTGTCAAAACACCCAAACCTTTGGTTACACGGATTGTTCCGTGCTACGCACTCCCACAATCCTTCCTCAATTCGGGTTTTCGCGGGGCTTCGCCCCACTTCACCCTCATTGAGGGGCGTGTCATAAAGCCATTCCCCCACCGACATGCGAGCATGTCGTGGGCTCAGGCTTTTGACACTGTAACCA
>CAVLCU010000133.1:0-6519 GCA_963661545.1 Lachnospiraceae bacterium
TTGTGATGGTCTATAATTTTGTGACAAAGAAGATGTTTCTGGAAGAAAAGGACGAGAAGCAGGAGGAAGCGCGATGAGAGTATTGGTAACAGGAGTCAAGGGACAGCTGGGGCATGATGTCATGAATGAACTGGCCAAGAGGGGTCATACAGGCATTGGCGTAGATATCGAGGAAATGGATATTACAGATCCCCAGGCCTGTGAGGAGGTTATCTCAAAGGCTCAGGTGGAGGCTGTCATCCATTGCGCCGCCTATACTGCCGTAGATGCAGCCGAGGACAACAAGGACCTGTGCATGCGGGTGAATGCCTGTGGAACGGAGAATATCGCCAGGGTCTGCCGGAAGCTGGACCTGAAAATGATGTATATCAGCACAGACTATGTCTTCAATGGCCAGGGAACCCGCCCCTGGGAGCCGGATGATGTCAGAGAGCCCCTCAATGTCTATGGAGAGAGCAAATACCAAGGAGAGCTGGCAGTGACCAGCCATACGGACAAGTTCTTCATCGTCCGTATTGCCTGGGTCTTTGGCGTCAATGGCAAGAACTTTATCAAAACCATGCTTCGCCTGGGTCAGGAGCGGGGGGCTGTATCCGTGGTCAACGACCAGATCGGTTCTCCTACCTATACCTATGATCTGGCTGTTCTCCTGGTGGATATGATCCAGACCGACCAATATGGCTTCTATCATGCCACCAACGAGGGACTGTGCAGCTGGTACGAATTCGCCGTAGAGATCTTCCGCCAGGCGGGGATGGAAGTTTCTGTAACCCCGGTGAGCTCCGATCAATTCCCCGCCAAGGCCAAACGGCCCTCCAACAGCCGCATGAGTAAGGACAAGCTGACGGAAAAGGGCTTTCGCAAGCTGCCCACCTGGCAGGACGCCCTGGGGAGATACTTGAAGGAAATCAAGGCCGCTGCCTCCGATCGATAGGAGCAAGCCTCCAAGGGGCGGCCTTATCCGGAGACGACAGCCGGACAAGAGACAGAGAAAGAAGTCTGTTTCTTGTCCGGCTGTTTTTTATTCCCGAATCAGGATCTGCAGGAGGAACCCTGGGGAAGGGCTGGCCTGTGGCGCAGGCGAAGGGTAATCAGCAGGAGGATCAGCCAGGAGGTTAGAGTCAGGCATAAGCCTTCCCGGAAGAGGGGAGCATGGTAGGTCAGCTCCACCGTCTGATTACCGGCAGAGACGGGAAGGGCAGTGAAGCCATAGTCGGCTCGCAGCAGCTGGGTTTCTTCCCCGTTGACGGTGGCCTTCCAACCCTCCTCGTAGGGGATGGGGAAGAAGAGAATGCCATCCTGGTCCAGCTTAGCCTGACAGAGCAGACGGCTGTCACATCCGGTATCCTCCATGGTCAGGACAGCTTGCGCATCCGGATCTGCCTGCAGGTCATAGTCCCCTGTCTGTGCATAGGGGGACAGATCCACCTGAGCATCAGAACTTTCCGCCTCCTCGTCATTCAAAATTACATAGTGGGAGAGTAATTTTCCCTGATCCAGGGGCAGGGAGGCAGCGGCTGCCTCATAGGCCTGGGAGGACAGGGTCTGGGTGTAGAAGCTGGCGAAGGAGGTGTAGGAGGTATTTTCATAGAGATAGAGATCTCCAAAGGTTTGCAGCAGGCGGTAGCCCTCCTCCTCCTGGCTGGGGCTGGTGGAAACCAGATATTTGATCCCCAGCAGGGCGGCCATATCGGTATCTGCCGCAATCTGGAGGAAACTTAGGTGGGCATTGTTGATGTAATAGAGGGAGGGCAGGATCTTGTCCGCAAATTCCAGGATGTTTTTATTCTCCGTGGAATTGTAGGTGCTGATCCCCCTGTAATACTGTCCCAAAGAGTCCATGCATAGGGAACCGGCGCTGTAATCCTTCTCCAAACGATAGAAGGAGGTATCCCTCTCCTCCAGCCAGGAGGTCAAGGCCTGGATATCCTTGCCATAGAGGTTTTCAAAATAAGAGGAACCTCGTTGGATGGAATCCCGGCCGGAGACCGTCGTCCAGGTATCACAGGCCAGATTGCCCACCAGCAGGAGGGTCAGACAGGAGAACGACAGCCTTCGGATGTTCTCTTTTTTGGTATAGACATAGACCACCAGGCAGAGGGCCATGCCAAGTCCTGTGACCAGGAGCACCAGAGCATTGCAGAAAAAGGTAAGGGTGCCGGCCCTCTTGGCTGCGATCAGGTAGATCCCCAGGGTAACCAGGCCCGAAAAGAGAAGACCCACCAGGCAAATCCGCCTTTGCCCCAGGATTCGATCCAGGGCCAGCCCTGTCACCAGGGCGAAGAAGGGCATCAAGAGAAAGGTATGGCGGGAAAAGGGATAGGAAAAGGCATTGAATACCAGGCTTCCGTCCATGATCAGCAGGGAAAATGCCCCTCCTGCCAGAGCCAAAAGGGTGACCAGCTTGTCCCGCCCTCCCTTAGAAGTTCGGAAATAAGAGATAAGAAATTGCACCAGCAGGAAGACAAAGAGGGTGGAGAAGAAGAGGTTGGGAGCCTCATAATAATTCAGATAACCGGAATAGGGGCTGGTGGCAGTTCCAATGCCCTCCAGGTTGGAGGACAAGAGCTTCCGAGCCAGGGTCTTATAGTAGTCCCAGGAATAGGGAGCAAAATAATAGACCAGCTTCTCCGCCAGACTCATACTGCTGTCCAGGCGGGAGGAAACCCGGTAGACCAGGAAAAAGGAGGGCAGGAGGTTTATCAGCCCCATGCCGACTCCCAGTACAAGGTTAAGTCCCTGGCGGATCAGGCTGCGCAGGTAGAGACGGATTCCCTGCCCCTTTTGCAGAACTAGCAGGCGAAGTATCACATAGACCGCCAGGGTCAGCAAGGCCATATAGGACAGGTAGTAGCTGCTGAGAACCATTAAGGCGGTAGAGACCGCAATCCCCGGAGAAAAGCGCCTTTTCCTCATAGCCTTCTCCGTCAGCATCAGGACCAGGGGCAGCCAGACCAGAATGGCACTGAGTTGATAATGCTGGCCCCATACCGTCAGAAAGCCATTGAAGGCATAGATATAGGAGGCCAGGATCCGGCTGGTCTGGGACAGGGAAAAGCAGGACAAAAAGCCCCAGACAGCCAAAGCCGCCAGGACCAGGGTAAGAATATGCACATAGATCAGGCAGCCGGGCATCACCTGGGGACCGAATAGGATCCCGGGCAGATACAAAAGCCACAGAAGAGGATGAAAGAGATTCAGCTGATACATGCTGGTGCCGAATCCGTTGGTAAAATCCCAGAGGGAAAAATTCCCATGTCGGATATGGTTGACGATGGAGCTGTACTGCATGATATATTGCTCCGTGGTATCCGAACCAATATCCGTGAAGAGAAAGACAGACCTGCCAAAAATATAGGGATGATAAGCGACACAGGCCGTGAGCACCACCAGGAAGACCAGGAGGGTCTTGGGATGCTTCCGGGCATAGGTGGAAAGCTTCTGAAAAAACATAGGGCAGTTGAATACTCCTTTCACAATCTAATCTATAAGGCTTTTTTGGGACATGCCTTTACACAGGCAAAACACAGGATACAATCCGTCCCGTTTTGACGTTTTCTGGAATTGTCGGTCACATCCACATCCATGGGACAAACCTTTTTGCACTTCCCGCAGGATATGCATTTGCCGGTATCACACTTCACTCGAATGAGGGAAAAGTAACTCATAGGCTTCAGGAATAGGGTAATGGGACAGATGTATTTGCAAAAAGCACGATTATCCTTCCAGGCAAATGCCAGAAGGATACCTATTGCATAATAGGCGGCATTTCCCAGGAGAAAGTCCCAAAACAGGATTCTCTCCATATGACCTGCATGAGTCAGAAAAAGCAGGGAAACAAATACAAGGGAGCCTGCGAAAACAAGATACCGGATCCATCCGATCTTCCTCCTGGGCTGCCGGGGCACCGGATAGGGCAGAAAATCCAATACCATAGCGGTCCAGCAAGCATAGCCGCACCAACCTCTTCCAAAAATCAGGGGTCCAAATATCTTGGCCACCGCATAATGAATCGTAGCCGCCTCGAAAACTCCTGTAAACAAATAATACCAGAATCCTTCGATTTGCATATTCTCCCTGCAGATCAGGCCCAAATAGACCAGCATATACAGGCCTACCAGCAATTGGGTAAGGCGCCTGGCATACCTGTGCTGCCTGATAAAGAGAATCAGGCCTAAGGCGATGGACCAGCCAATGTAGGTGAAATTAATCAGATAAAAGAAATTATCTTTTGTCAGCCATAGGGTAATGGCTACTGTTTCAAAGATCAGTGCCATCGAAAGGGGCATGAAATATTTTTTCATCGTATATCTCCGCTTTCATTCGTGATGGTGGCGGCGTCAGCCGCCATGGAGGTTTACCCTGCAATACTTATTGCGTTATCCTTTACTTCATGGATCGCAGCCAGGAGATCCGACCTGGTCTTTCAATTCCCCAAAACGTTACAGCATTAGAGCAAAACAAATTTCCTGCGGCAAATTCCTTTAAATGTGCCCTCTTTCCAAATTTCAAAAGATACTTCATAATTCTTACTCCATATACGATTGCTATGACTTCTTCGTCTAAACTATTACTTCGTTTCTTCCAGCATTCTTTCCATGTATGCCTTCTTGATTTCTTCCAAGGCTTTATCCGTATAGAAAGTCTTCGAGGGAGATTTCGCACTATGGCTATCCAGCTTACGCTGATATGCGAAGTTGATGTCCTCCTCTACCTTTTTCTTTGCTTCATAAAACATTCTGGATTGCTTAAAATCCTGGATGTTCTTCCGGCACCAATTAACAACATCCTGATAGGAATGCTTCCAGATTTTTCTAAACTCTTCATCGCTCATATTGAAGACTGCCGCGTTTGGATCATCCGTAAACTTTGCATGCGTAACCTTCCCAAAGGTTGCGTCAGCATCTTCAATGGATGTAATTGCTACCAACAGATCACTGTTTTTGGATTTCTTAACACTTTCAAGATAAATGTCGAATCCAAGTACTATTGAGTCCTCAATACCTGCCGCATCGAGCTCCTGTATCGTCTTTACGATACTTCTGATAAAAACCAGGCTCTCCGGTGACCCTGTGTACTTAGCGACATTACCGGAAAGGAAGTCTTCCGGTCTGAAAGGAAGCTTAAATCCAAGAGGCATAATGAACAGGCTATCATCTGCCATGATATCCTTGGAGAAGTATTCTTTCATAAATTCCACATAGTTAAGTGCCGAACGAGCCACCAGCATGAAAATATACGGTTCCAGCTCATCACAGTAAAAATGAGTAATTCCGTTTCTGTAAACTACTATCTCTTCGATATTTCTTTTTACTGCTTCAAAGCTGTTGGGAACTTTCCCGTTTATATCTTCAGTTACAAAGCCCAAAGCCTTGTCCAAGCTGATAGTATGATCGTCTTTTTCAAAAATGTTCCTATGCTTCAGGTTCTTTCGGATATATGCCTTCAGTGCCAATTCCCACGCATTCAGAATTAACAGTGTTACTGTCTCATACCGATATGAGATATTCGGCTTGTTATGTATCTCAATAGCAGCGAAGTATGCTGCAATTGAATTTTTGACCAGATTGCTTTGCACCATCTTGCGCTTTGCCATCACGACACTCCTTTCCCCGATGTATCAGAGCTCTTACTCGACACCAAGTGCCTTAAACACCGCATCCTCTGCGCTCTGGTAGAAAATCAGATTGAAGCTGCTCATCAGATCCGGTGGTACAGTTCCAAGATCGACTGCTGATGTCTGCGGAAGCAGGACTTTCTTTGCTCCGCAGTCAAGAGCCACCTGCAGCGTATGGTCGCCGATTTCCTTCATCAGCTTCACAAGGATCACTTCGTTGATGCAAGGAAATACCTCTGTGTCCACTAAGTCCTCCACATTCAGCTTCATGAAACGCTGCGGCAGACGAAGTCCTGATAAACCTTATTATGTTCCACCTCAAGTCCGCCTTGCAGCACTGCCTTGATGATTGTATTCGGTCTTGCCTCCTTAAGCCCCGCAAGAGCTGCCATGACAGCCATCTGAAACTGTGCCATATTTCCCGGCACTGTATTCTGATTCATTACAGCTTTGCGGCGTGTCTGGGCATTGAAGAATTTCCGGTACATCTTAAAGCCCTTACGGAGAGCCGGAGTCTGGGCAACACCCATCTCATCCATCCACGTAGAGACCACGTCTGCTCGGAACTCCTCGCTGTAAAGCTCGATATCCAGAAGCCAGTTCTACTCCTGCGATTCATAGGAAATCGGGCAATACAGAAGATAGTTGCTGGTGGTGTCATCCACTCCCAGCAGCTTCTTCACGGCAAAATTGTTCATCCCGGTAAGAGCCACAACCTTGGCATCTGTCAGGGAGATGTCCGGAATTCTATCCTCAAACTCCCGGTCTTCATCATGCCAGACAATGATCTGGCGTTTGTAAAACTCCGGCAACGGCGCAGCAAAACGCCGGTTTAAATCTTGTATAACTGTGAACTTCCTGAAAAATTAACTCTCTATCCGATTTAGGTCACTCCTGAGGGT
>CAVLCU010000134.1:0-6415 GCA_963661545.1 Lachnospiraceae bacterium
GCTTTCAGGAGAGGAAAGGGCTATTGTTACGGATATTGAAGGAACAACCCGGGATATTCTGGAGGAAACCGTTAATTTCGGAGGACTGACTTTGATCCTGACGGATACTGCCGGTATTCGAAATACTCAGGAAAAGGTTGAAAAAATCGGTGTTGAAAGAGCCAGAAAAGCAGCTAAGGAAGCGGATCTTATTTTATTTGTAGCCGATGGCTCCCGTCCTCTTGATGATAATGATAAAGAAGTACTTAAGCTTTGCCGGGGCAGAAAAGCTATCGGTCTTTTGAATAAATCTGATCTTGAGAATGTTTTGGCGAAGGAAGATATTAAGGCCTGTGCCGATATGCCGGTTATTGCCATATCGGCTCTCAGGGAAAAGGGAATTGACGAGCTGAAAGCAGCCATAAGAGCCTTGTTTGATGAGGGAGAATTAACCTATAATGAAGAAGGTGCTGCCACCAATGAACGTCAGAGGGAAGCTCTTTTGGAGGCTGAAAAATCTCTTCTTCTGGTTAAGGAAAGCCTTCAGAAAAATCTTCCCGAGGACTTTTACGCCATTGATCTGACAGATGCCTATCAGGCACTGGGAAAAATTCTTGGTGAAGAGGTGGGGGAGGACGTTATCAATGAAGTCTTCTCGAAATTTTGCATGGGAAAATAAATATGTCGGAATATAAGCCAATTAAAGAATATTATGACGTGGTAGTGATAGGAGCCGGTCATGCCGGCTGCGAAGCCTCCCTGGCTTCGGCAAGGCTTGGACTTGAAACCGTGGTTTTCACGGTAAGCGTTGACAGTATTGCCTTGATGCCCTGTAATCCCAACATAGGGGGAACATCTAAGGGACATTTGGTGAGGGAAATCGATGCCCTGGGGGGAGAAATGGGCAAAAATATCGATAAAACCTTTATCCAGTCTAAAATGCTAAATCAATCTAAGGGTCCTGCCGTCCATTCTCTTCGAGCTCAGGCGGATAAGAGCGAATACAGCCGCAGCATGAGGCGGGTCCTGGAAAATACGGACCATCTGACCATCAAGCAGGCGGAGGTGACAGACCTGGTAGTGGAGGAGGGAATCTGTAAGGGGGTAAAGACCCTGTCCGGTGCCACCTATTGGGCCAAGGCGGTGGTTCTGTGCACCGGGGTCTATCTGAATGCCCGATGCATTTTCGGGGATGTGAGCAATCATACCGGTCCCAATGGTCTGCAGGCAGCCACCCATTTGACGGATTCTCTGATGAAACATGGGATTGAGATGTACCGTTTTAAGACAGGTACCCCCGCCCGGGTGGATAAAAGAACGATTGATTTTAGTAAGATGGAGGAGCAAAAGGGGGATGACCAGGTGGTGCCATTTTCCTTCTCCACGGATTCCCGGGAGGTGCAGATCCACCAGGTTTCTTGCTGGCTGACTTATACCAATGAGAAGACCCACGAGATCATCCGGCAAAATCTGGACAGATCTCCCCTCTATTCCGGCATGATCCAGGGGACCGGTCCCAGATATTGCCCCTCCATAGAGGATAAGGTGGTTCGGTTTGCGGATAAGAACCGTCATCAGGTCTTTCTGGAGCCGGAGGGCCTCTATACCAATGAAATGTATATCGGAGGCATGTCCAGCTCCCTGCCGGAAGATGTCCAGGATGCCATGTATCATACGGTGGCAGGCCTGGAGAAGGCCAGGATTGTGAGAAATGCCTATGCTATCGAATACGATTGCATCAATCCGGTGCAATTGAAAGCAACGCTGGAATTCAAGAAAATTAAGGGACTCTTTTCCGGAGGTCAGTTCAATGGAAGCTCCGGCTATGAGGAGGCAGCTGCCCAGGGCTTGATGGCAGGCATCAATGCCTCTATGGAGGTGCTGGGCCGGGATTTCCTGGTTTTGGATCGGTCGGAGGCCTATATCGGCGTTCTCATCGATGACCTGGTGACCAAGGAAACCCATGAACCCTATCGGATGATGACCAGCCGGGCGGAATACCGCCTGCTCCTGCGCCAGGACAATGCGGATCTGCGCCTGCGCAAATACGGCTATCGGGTGGGTCTGATTTCGGAGGAGGAATATCAGAAAATCCTGGTGAAGGAAGACCGGATAGAGAAGGAGATAGAAAGGCTGGAGCATACCTTCGTAGGTATGTCAGACCCGGTGCAGAGACTGCTGGAGGAATGTGAATCGACGCCCCTGACCAGCGGCAGCTCCCTGGCAGAATTGCTGCGCCGGCCGGAAATGACCTATCAAAGTCTGGCTGCCATCGATCCGGATCGTCCCTCTCTGCCCTTGGATGTCCAGGAACAGGTGTCCATCCATATCAAATATGAAGGTTATATCAAAAGGCAGCTTAAGCAGGTGGAACAATTCAAGAAGCTGGAGAATAAGAAGATACCAGAGGATCTGGATTACCATCAGGTGGGAAGTCTGCGCACCGAAGCCAGGCAGAAGCTGGAGCTTTATCGGCCCATGAACATTGGACAGGCCTCCAGAATCTCCGGCGTCTCTCCGGCAGATATTTCTGTTTTGCTGGTTTATTTAACCGGTGAGAAAGCCAAGGGAGGTAGGATTAGGGGAGGAAGATCCTATGAGTAATTATGATTTGACAAGCTTTGAAAAGGGTCTCTCTATCCTTGGTATTACATTGACGGAGGAGCAAAAGGGGCAGTTTGTGGCTTATTATGACCTGCTGGTGGAGTGGAATTCCTTCATGAACCTGACGGCCATCACGGAGTTTCAGGAGGTGGTAACCAAGCATTTCCTAGATAGTCTGTCCCTGGTGCGGGTTCTGGATCCTCTGCAGGTCCAAAAGCTGGTGGACGTGGGTACCGGGGCAGGATTTCCCGGAATTCCCCTGAAGATCGCCTTTCCCCACCTGGAGGTTACCCTCCTGGATTCCCTGAAGAAGAGGATATCCTTCCTCCAGGAGGTCATAAGAGTTCTGGGTCTGGATCAGGTAAGTGCCCTGCACGGCCGTTCCGAGGATTTTGGAAAGAATCCTGTCTATAGAGAACAATATGAGGTATGTGTCTCGAGGGCTGTGGCCAACTTGACAACATTATCGGAATATTGTCTGCCATTTGTTAAAATAGGCGGAAAATTTATTTCCTATAAGTCTGGAAAAATAGAGGAAGAGCTGGCAAAAGCCAGTCATGGGCTGGAAGTATTGGGAGGAAGTCTTTCTGGGCAGGTGAGATTCTATCTGCCACATACAGAGATGGAAAGATCCCTTGTGATGGTGGATAAGGTGAGAGCAACACCGAAAAAATATCCCCGTAAGGCTGGTATTCCCGCAAAAGAGCCTCTCCTTTAAAAGGAAAAGGAGAGGCAGTTGGGAAGCAGGTATTTCAGATAAGAGATGGCGAAGAGCAGCAGATAGATCGCAACCAAAAGGATCGAAAAGGCTGCTCTTTTCATTTTTGCCTGACATTTTTCCATACTGACCTTATACCCGTCGGTGACAAAGACCATCAGGGGAAGCAGGGCCGGCATTAGGTAGCGTCCCTGGGCCTGGTAGTCGGAATAATAAGAATGAAACATGGACAAAGCCGGGGTAACCAGGATGCAGGCGGTAAAAAGAAGAAAAAGCAGGCGGCGGTCCTTTTCTTTCCACCAGTTTTGTCTGAGACTGAGAAAGAAAAAGAGCAAAAAGCCAAGTCCCAGGATGGCCAGATATAGGGCATACATCAGATTGCTCAGATGAATGGACAGGTAAGAAAAAGAGCCGATGAAGCTGCAGATGGAGGAGACAAACCAATTTGCCTTATGATCCTTGTATGTTCTGAAAAAGGTATCCGTCAGGGACAGACCTTCCCTGGCCGGTGTGACCTTGTTGGAGGGCTTGTACTCCTCCTGAGCATGCTCCTCCGCCATCTCATTGGTGGTTCGCATTCCCAGAAAATCCCCCTGATGAAGGATTCCATTGCGGATAAAAAACCAGCCTGCCACCAGAAAGGCAGGAAGGAGAACCAGTCCGGCTCTTGTCAAAATTTTTTCCAGCCTGTGCCTGTAACTTCCTATGCCAGCCCATGTGGAATGCCATCCTTCAGGAGAGGCAGGAGTTTGGCCCGAAGTGGTCAAGCCCCTGTCCAGCCTGCCCACAAAGAGGGCGGGGATGGTACAGATCAGGTAGATATAGGCATTATAATAGGAAAGGGCACAGAGCCCGCAGGCTAAGCCTAATTTCAGGCAGGTGGGCCAGGTCCAGCCATCCTTCCTTCCCTTGATCCAAAAATAGACCATCATAGCTGTACAAAGAATGGCAAAGGAGTCATTGTTCTGATAGCTGCACAAGAAAACAAATTGGGGGAGAAAACCGCAAAAAATCCCCAGTATCAGGGCGTATTTCTTATCCTTATATAAAAGCTCACCTGTTTTTATGATAAAAGACAAGGCTATGGTTCCAGAGAGAACACTTACCATCCTGGCCGCCAGAAGCAGGGATGCGGCTCCCCCGGAACACAAGGAGGCAATCTCCATAAAGACGGCGCTGAGGATGGAGGTCAGATAGGGATAAAAGGCGTAGGAAAAGCCCCAGAGGGAATGCATTACTTCAGCTTCATTTCCGACAGGAAGAGCATGGTGTTTCACAATATATTGAGGGATGAGATAGCGCATGGCCTCATCCGGCGCATGGTCTATCTGCAGGCTGGCTGCGGTTAGGAAGCAGATACAGAAAAAAAGACATATCTGAGTTGTCTTCAAGAGACGGTATCTCTGTGAATCCATATCAGCAATAAACCTCCAGCTGTCTGTATACCCCTTCCGGATCCTCCAAGTGGGGCAGGTGGCGGGTATTGGGAATGAGGACAGACTCTACGATAGGATTAATCCCCTTATATTGAGCAATTGTCTCATCAATGAATTCCTGATGACTGCCGCCTATGATTACAATATCATTGTTGATGGATTTCAAGGCATGGCTGATATTGAAATATACATAATTGCCTATAATGCTGGAATAAAGATATTTCCCCTTACTGTGGTCCCGGTGGGAACTCTCATAGTAGAGGTCGATTTCCTCTTCCCTTATCCTTGAGGAATCAAAGAAAAGCCTTTGACGGAATTCCCTTTCAATATGATTGCGGCTTACAAGGAGGTGATAGAGCAGGGTTCCGACGCAGGGAAGCTCCAAAAGTCCCTTGGCTGCCTTGCTTTTTCGTGTAGGAATCTCAGCAAGAGTCCACAGATCCGCAGGATTGATCAGAATCAGCTTCTTGAAGAGGCTGGAATCGTAGCTGCAGGAGGTTACGGCCAAAGAAGCAGAAAGGCCGGTGGCCATCAAGGTAAGAGGCTCCTTGATGATGGACTTGGCAAATTCCGTAATCAGCTGTAAATAATAGAAATTCGTATAGGTGATATTCAAACGGTCAGAAGAACCGCAGCCCGGCATATCTATGGCATAGACGGTATACTTCCTGGATAAAGAAGGAATCAGCCTGGACCATTCACGGGAGCTGCTGCAGGGAGATAACTCATGGAGCAGGAGCAAAGGTGCCCCTGTGCCGGTCTTGCTATAGGAGACTTTGCCGAATCGCCAGGAAAAGGTCTGCATATCCTCTTTGCCAAGAAGATTCTTAGAGACCGCCTTCTGATCTAACAGACGGTTGCACAGGCCAACCACCGATATGGTAGATACCGTCAAAGCCGCTAGGGCAGCAATGGTTTTCTTACATTTATTCATAATAAAACCCCCTTTGGTTCGGATTCTTTTTTGTCTATTATAATTGAAATCCGAAAATCTTACAACAGATTTTTGTGGGTGTCCCACAGGGGCGGTACATTGCTTTATCATTTACCAGAGTTAGACAGGCTGTACAGCTTGATTTTGACGAAAAAAAGAGAATCCAGACGAACGGGTGGAGGCGGTGATGGGGCAGGGGTATCCTTCGGCAGGCTGGGCTTCAGCTTGAAGAAGTACTAAGCGGTCAGTGTCACCTCCGGAAGGGCACCGGGCAAATTCAGCCGAAAGCTGATGCTTTCGCCTTCAGTTGCCCTTTCCGCCCGTGCTTGTGGCACGGGCTCCAGCCCTTTCTATGGTGACACTGACCGCCAAGTACTTCTAACCAAGCTTGCAGAGGCCTGCCTGCCAATACCCCTGCCCCATCCCTGTCTCCACCCTGATTTTCTGTCCGGAATGACCAAAACAATGTTTCACGTGAAACATTAGCATAAGTCCGTCCCTTTAAGAACTTGCGCCGAAGTATGGATAGGTCATCCATAAGCCTTGATCTTCAACCCTGAACCAGGTCTTCCCTAAGCCATTCCTTCACAGTTTTTATATCCACATTCACCACAAGGGCGATTTGTTCGATAGGCAGGGCAAGCTTATTCATGTTCTGCACCACCTTCATTTTTTCTTCTATTCTTCCCTCTCCAAAAGCCTCATGATAAAGCTCATCCATTTCCTTGCACATCTGTTCCACGC
>CAVLCU010000135.1:0-6279 GCA_963661545.1 Lachnospiraceae bacterium
CAAAATGGGGGATTCGGAATCTTCGGCAGAGCTCTCTTCCTCCTCCGGTATCTCGAAGATCCTATCATCCGGTGGAATGCCATCGCCAGTTTGCAGGGATTCCATGTCTGGCGGACTGGCGGGAAGGTCTTCCCCTTCCGGCCAAAGAAGTTCCTCAGTTGTTTCACCGGAGACAACTTCTGTGGGGAAGGCGAAAGCTGGAATCACATCTACGGTCATGGTTACGGTGAGGGCCAGGGCAATCCATTGGCATACTTTTCTTTTTCTCATGTTCATGTTCTCCCTCTCTGGAATTTTTGATTTTGTCATATGCAGACAATTCAAATTCATATGCTCATTATATCAAAAACATGTTTTGTGTCCATCTCCTATGAGGACAATATGGGTCTTAAGTTTCTGCAAAATTGAACTAAATCCGCTTTCGCGGATAGCCCTCCCTAAAATTTTCGCTCTGCCCGTTGTACCGGCAGAGTTTTTTGTTTACACTATACTCATCTTAAAAAGGGAAAAACCCCACGGATGAGCCCAAGTTTGGCGACTAAACACTCATTCCGTGAGGTTTCCCACGAGTATGAGTTTAGCCTTATTCTTATCATTTTTCAAGTCCATACGGCCACCTCCTGTAATTTTTTTTTGTAGCTACTTATATCAGCAGATTAATTACAGGAGAAAAGCCATATGAATACTCAAAATACAGCTTATTTAAAGCGGCATATCGACATCCTTTCGTTTCGTGACCTTTCACAGCATACGATAGACACCTACACATCATACATGACACAGTTCATTGACTGGACGGAGTCTGAATTTCCCGGAAAACAGATACCTGAGCTTTCCGTTGATGAGCTGCGCTCATATTTCCTGCACCTCAAAAACATACGCTGCCTGAATCCCCGCACGATAAATGTGCATATCGCGCAGCTGAGGGATTTCTACCAGTATGTACTCCGTGTGAACTGGGATCGCTACCAGCTCCCCTTCATGAAGTATGACACATCGCTTCCGAAGGTTCCTTCAAAGAACGAAGTCAATGCCCTTATCGACTCCATCGAAAACCCGAAGCACAAGGCCGAGAGGGCACTCCTCTATTCCTCCGGGATAAGGGTCAGCGAGCTCGTGCGCCTGAAATGCTGCGACATTCATCGGAAAGAGGGTCTCATATACATATCAGTGAGCAAAAACCGCTGTGACCGTTATGCGGTGCTTTCCAAAAAGGCTTTTTATCTTCTCGCCATGTACATACACCTTTGCTATTGTGAGGCGAAACCTGACGACTGGCTTTTCCCCGGGTCCAGAGAAGGAACCCATATAAACACGCAGACGGTGAGAAACATCTTCAACAGGCAGGTGGAAGTCCTGGGCTTGGCCGACAAAGGATATGTCCTCCACTCCCTCCGCCATGCCTTCGGCCTTCATCTCTATGAGCGCACACATGACCTCATCCTCGTAAAAGAAGCTATGGGGCATAAATCCGTGACAAGCTCCGAGGTCTATGTGGCACTGGGGCTCGGCAACGGACGGAATCTGGTGAGCCCCTATGATTATTGACACTGCCACGGGCAAAGTCCTCACAGAGGCTGCCAAAAGTTATCCCATAAGGGATATCTTTCGGAATTTTTACCCTGCATATGCCAAGTCGCACGAGGTGTCTTCCGAGCAGGAGAAAGCAGCCTTAAGCATCGGCTCCTGCAAATCCGGAGACCTGGGATATAACATATGCTACTGCGAAAACTGCGGCAGGATGATTGTCCATGCCAGCTCATGCAACAACCGCAACTGTCCGTGCTGCCAGTCCCCGCAGGAAAAAAAATGGGTGCTGGCGCGCGACTCCGAGCTCATAGGGGGCTGCGCTTATTATCATGTGATCCTCACTCTCCCGCATGAACTGAACAGTCTCATATACGAGAACCAGAAAGCCCTGTACGGCCTGATGTTCTCCTCGGTCTCCAATGCGCTACTTGCGCTATGTCGTGACAAAAAGTATATGGGGGCGCCCCCCGGCATCATCATGGTGCTCCATACATGGGGGCAGAAACTTAACTATCATCCGCATATCCACTGCTGCATCTCCGGCGGCGGACTCACATCTGATGGAAAATTCAAAGAAAGCCGCCATAAGGGCTTCCTCATTCCAGAAGCGGTCCTCGGATGCCTCTTCCGCGGAAAGTTCATGCACGGACTGAAAAGCCTGCATGAAAGCGGAAGACTCAACTTCTCAGGCGGATGTGAAAATCTACGCAATTCATACGCCTGGAAAGAGTTCCTGGATACGCTTTATGCCAAAGAGTGGGTACCGTTCGTCAAGGAGACCTTCAATGGAAACGGAAACGCCATAAAATATCTCGGCCGTTACGCATACCGAACCGCCATAGCGAACAGCCGCATAGTATCGGTCACAGATTCCGACGTGACCTTCCGCTATAAGGACTATGCGGATGGAAACAGGGAGAAAACCCTCGCCGTTTCCGGCACAAAGTTTATTGATATGTTCCTTCGGCATATCCTGCCGAAGGGTTTTTCAAGGATCAGGTATGCAGGCTTCTTGAGCAACTGCTGTAAAACAAGAAAGCTGAGACTTATATGCCTGCTGCGCCGCACGGTCTATCGGGAGAATCCCGTAAAAGGCCTCTGTACAGCGGAACTTCTCATCCGGCTTTATGGCACGGATATCTGCCATTGCCAAAATTGGTTACAGTGTCAAAAGCCTGAGCCCACGACATGCTCGCATGTCGGTGGGGGAATGGCTTTATGACACGCCCCTCAATGAGGGTGAAGTGGGGCAAAAGCCCCGCGAAAACCCGAATTGAGGGAGGGTGCTGTGTGCCAGTGGCACACGTTTAGCACCGACCGAAGCGGAGCGTAGACGTGGGAGTGCGTAGCACGGAACAATCCGTGTAACCAAAGGTTTGGGTGTTTTGACACCCAAACCAAATTTATCCTCAAAGGCAGGGGAAGTCTTACAAATTGACAGTTATGGAGATGACACCGCCTGATCTGTTGGCCATGATTTTCTGAGAGCCCCATGGGAGATCAGAAAGTTGGCAAGCCAACCAGCCGGTACGGCAAGCCAGACAAATGCAATACCCAAACGTGGGGCAAAAATGAGAGCAACAAAGAGGCGAATCGCAAGGTTTACCAGGTTTGCCAGGAGAAAGGGTCGCATAATTCCAAGCCCGCGAAGGACTCCATCCGTTGCCATCTTGATCCCCATAAAGATAAAAAAGGTACCGATCCATTTCATATAATCCCCGGAGACCTGATAGGCTAAAGCTGTTCCGTCTTTCCCGAGGAATAGGGTGGAAATCTGGGTATGCAGCGTTTCAATCACTGCAAAGGCAAGAACTGCGAAGCACACATCTAAGGCCAAGGCAGCATGATATCCTTTTTTGATTCGCTTCGTTTTGTTTGCCCCAAGGTTCTGAGAAACATACGGGGAAACCGCATTGCCGATGGATACAAAAATCAGGGAAAAAACATTCTCCACTCTCATGGTCGCCGCATAACCTGCCAGTGCCTGAGTGCCGAAGGGGTTGACAACTGCCTGTACTATCATCATACCGACGGACACGGTAGACTGCTGGAGAACCGACGGAATCGCAATCCCAAGCATGGCATGTAAGGCCTGCCCGTCAAAGCGCTGATAGGTGGTCTGATACCGCCGCATCCGATAAAGAAAAATCAAAAAAGAAAACACAGCAGAAATGCCCTGGGCAATCAAAGTTGCAAGCGCTGCTCCGAAGACACCGAGACCAAGATCAGCTACCATCCAAAGGTCCAAAAAAACATTCAGGATCGAAGAAAAAATCAGAAGACACAAGGGAATCCTGGATTCCCCGATGGAATTGAACATGGTTGAGACAATGTTATACATAAACAGGAAGGGAAAGCCCAGAAAATAGACCCGCAGATAGAGCACTGCTTCCTCCAGTATGTCAGCCGGGGTTTGCAAGGCACTCATCATGGAATGAGAGAAGCCGAAGCCAAAGGCGCCAAGAACTATACTTAAAATCAAAAAGCTAATCATGGAGGTTGACACGATGGTTTTCATTTTACTATAGTTTTTTGCGCCAAAATAGCGGCTCACCAGTACACCGGCCCCCACGCCGGCCCCCAGAGCCACACAGACAAACACATTGGTCAGTGCAGCACATGCACCGACAGCCGCAAGGGCAGAAGAGCCAACGAACTGACCGACGATGATCGAATCCGCCATATTATATACTTGCTGAAAAAAACTGCCAAGAATCATGGGCATGGCGAAAACAGTCAATGCTTTTAGAGGCCTATCTGTGATCAAATACTCATCTTTGGCCATTCCCATATTCCTCCATCCACTTTCGTATTTGCAGAGCAAGTTTAGGCAAGGGAGAAGAAGGCTCTTTTGCCCGGCTGCCCCGGGGAAGGGAAATCTCAAAGGTTCCAAGACAGACGCATCCTTTTTGGGCCAAAAGCCCCTCCAAAGCCTGTCCTTTGTCCGGAAGAGTCTTCTGCCCTGTTTGTTCCTGCTCGGGGTCTTCTGCCTTTGTCAGGATTACAGATACATAAGGGGTAGCATGGCCAGAGAGCCTGCGGTAGGCTTCTACATCCACTCCAGTGGGATCCCCGGCCTGGAGAAAGACCAGAAGATCGTGGTCCTCAAAGGAGCGAACCTGCTTTCTCAATTTATTTCTGTTGTAGTTTAACACCTGGCCATATCGGGACAGATATCCGGTTAATTCCTCCGCCAGGGCTCCCACTGTCTCTTCTCCCTGCCAGATGGCAGTAATATGATAGCTTTTCTGCAGCAGATCCGGTCTTCGGATTCTTGTCCGCTCCAGGGATTGCTGGTGACGCCACTCCTCGACCTTCTTGTGGTCCCCGGAAAGAAGAACCTCCGGCACCCGGCGACCTCGCCAATCCTCCGGCCGGGTATAATGGGGATATTCCAGCAGATTATCCTGGAGGGATTCAAATTGGGAGGACTCCTCATTACTGAGAACCCCCGGAACGAAGCGGGAAATGGCATCGATCATGACCATGGCTCCCAGCTCGCCCCCGGTAAGGACATAATCGCCGATGGATACATAATCTGTCACTACCTCCTCCAGGACCCTCTCATCGATGCCCTCGTAGTGCCCACACAAAAGAGTCAGATGGTCCTCTCTTGCCAGTTCCTCCACCATGGTTTGATTCAGAACCCTGCCCTGGGGGGTCAGATAAACCACCCGCATCTTGCATCCGGCCTCTTTCTCTGCCTGGCGGACAGCCTGATAGACCGGTTCCGCCTCCATCACCATTCCGGCGCCTCCCCCGTAGGGGTAATCATCCACCCGATTATGTTTGTTGGTGGAAAAATCACGAATATTCACAGTTTTTACGGAAATAAAGCCATTTTTGGCGGCCCGCCCCAGAATACTGGCACTGGCCGCCTGCTGAATCATCTCCGGAAATAAGGTTACTACATAATAATTCATATAATCTGATATCAATCAAACAGTTGAAACAGGTCGGACAGCCCCGAGTAAGTATAATAGGAATAATATTGCATGGCCTGGTCTGCCAGATATCCGTAAACCATCCAGATCAGGAGGAAGACAATTCCCAGGACCAGACCTGCGATGGCCAGTCCCTTGCCGGAAAATCCCTGCTTGGTTGCCTTGGAAATCCCCATAATGCCAAATACAATGGCCAAAATATTAGGCAGATAAAGCACAATGGCCAGGATCCTAAAAGATGGCAGCAGAGCTCCTGCTCCCCAGCAGCCGGCTGCCATAATACCGGTAAAAATGCCTACGATGCCCAGCACCAGGGATGCAATGGATACACCGCTGGTCTTCTTCTTCTCCGGCTGGCCGTAGGCTGCCTGTCCATAGGGAGCCTGTCCGTAGGGCTGTTGACTGTAAGTCTGCTGACCGTAGCCTGGCTGGTCATAGCTTGTTTGACTGTAGCTTGTCTGACCGTAGGTCTGGCCGGTCTGCTGGCTGTAGCCTTGCTGGCCGTAAGCTTGGCCGGTCTGCTGGCTGTAGCCCTGCTGGCCGTAGGCCTGGCCGGTCTGCTGGCTGTAGCCCTGCTGATCGTAGGCCTGGCCCGTCTGCTGGCCATAGTCTGGCTGCCCTGCCCCACTGGGGGTGGCATCCATGGGTTCCACGGAATCTACCGCTGTACCGCATATGCGGCAGAAACGAGCTCCCTCTTCCAGCTGAGAGCTGCAATTCTTGCATATCTTCATTCTGTTTCCCTCCTTTTTTACTCTAAAAGCCCCGGACGGCGGATGCACAGATGGGCAAGCTGGCTTGCACA
>CAVLCU010000136.1:0-3041 GCA_963661545.1 Lachnospiraceae bacterium
GAACTGAATGGCTTTACGTATATTGTCATAGATCCGTCTGCCCTCTTCTACCGCAGACACGATGGTGGCAAAGTTGTCATCCGCCAGAACCATATCCGCCACATTCTTGGTTACATCGGTTCCTGTGATGCCCATGCCCACACCAATATCCGCGCTCTTGATGGAGGGAGCATCATTGACACCGTCTCCCGTCATAGCGGTGATTTTTCCCTTGGCCTTCCAGGTATTTACAATACGCACCTTATGCTCCGGCTGTACCCGGGCATATACGGAATATGCTTCAATTTTTTCGGAAAATTCCTGGTCATCCATGTCATTGAGCTGAGCACCGGTGATGGCCTGACTCTCATCGGTGATGATTCCCAGTTCCTTGCCAATGGCGATAGCCGTATCTTTATGATCTCCGGTGATCATAATCGGCCGAATTCCGGCTTCCCAGCATTCTACAATGGCATCCTTGACCTCCGGACGGACGGGATCGATCATTCCGGACAGGCCAATGTAGGTCAGATCCTGCTCCAGATATTCCGCCTCTGTCTTCTGTGGCAGGCTTTCCCAGCTGCGTTTGGCGGCGCAGAGCACTCGCAGCGCCTTGTCTGCCATACTTTTATTGGCTGCCAGGATCTCAGAGCGGATGGCATCTGTCATAGGGATGCAAGCCTCTCCCTTTTGGACATGGCTGCATCGTTTTAGGATCTCATCCGGGGCACCCTTGGTATACTGGATAATGGTGCCGTCCTTTTGCTTATGCAGGGTGGACATCATCTTCCGGGAGGAATCAAAGGGTGCCTCCCCTACTCTGGGATATTCCTCCTTGAGTCTGGTCTTCACCAGGCCATTCAGAGCCGCATCATTGACCAGGGCGCACTCTGTGGGTTCCCCTGTGGCTCGATTGGCCTGTGCGTCCCACTCCGCATCGGAGCAAAGAGCCATAGCCAGCTCCAGTTCCCTTTCATTCTCCGCCGCATGCTCCACCACGGTCATTTTATTCTGGGTCAAGGTACCCGTTTTGTCCGAACAGATGATCTGGGTGCAGCCCAAGGTCTCCACTGCCGTTAATTTCCGGATAATGGCATTTCTTCGGGACATATTGGTGACACCGATGGAAAGAACGATGGTTACAACGGCCACCAAACCCTCCGGAATCGCCGCCACTGCCAGGGAAACGGCCACCATGAAGCTGCTTAAGATAGTATCTCCGCTGATTCCTGATCTTACAAGGCCAACGGCAAAAATAATGATACAGATACCGATAACCAGGGCGGTCAAAATCTTGCTAAGCTGGTTCAGCTTGAGCTGCAGGGGAGTTTCCTCCTCCTTAGCCTGAGCCAGGGCAGAAGCAATTTTACCCATTTCTGTATTCATACCTGTGCCGGTAATGACCGCTTTTCCTCTTCCATATACCACTGTGGAGCCCATGTAAACCATGTTTTTGCGGTCTCCCAGGGGAATATCCTTTTCATTTTCCAGACCCAGCAGGTTCATGATTTTGTTGACCGGTACGGATTCACCGGTCAGGGCGGCTTCCTCTATCTTCATGCTGGCGCTTTCCATGATCCGCCCGTCAGCCGGAACTGCATCTCCTGCCTCCAGAAGAACCACATCGCCAGGTACCAGCTCCTCGCTTCGCAGGGTGACAACCTTGCCATCCCGCAAGACTTTGCTGGTAGCCGCCGCAATCTCCTGCAGGGCTGCAATGGCTGCTTCCGCCTTGCTCTCCTGGACAACCCCCAGCACTGCATTGATGACAACCACTGCCATGATAATAATGACATCTGCGAAGGATTCTCCCTCATAAAAGGCTGTAATTCCGGAGATAATTGCTGCTACCACCAAAATAATAATCATGGGATCCGCCAATTCCTCCAGGAACTTCTTCAGAAGAGAGCCCTTCTTTCCCTCCTCCAGACGGTTCCGGCCCACCTGCAGCAGCCGTTTTTCTGCCTCTTGACTGGTCAGGCCCTCTGGGGAAGATTGCTGCTCCTGCAGCACCTCCTCATAGCTTTTCAGATACTCTTGCACATCTTCCTCCTCTCTGTGTACATGACTGCACACTGCATGCGATAGGAAAGTGAGCGTCCATGCTTCACGCTGTGTAGCCCCACCACGTATGAAAGCCAGCTGCTTCGCACTTCGCGCTCCCGCAGCTGCCGCCGGTATCCGCAATCCGGACTATCGTCCTACTTGCGGATATCGGCTTGCCCGACAAATATCCGTGCTTCGGCGCAAGCAAGCTTGCCCTCAGCCCGGCTGCTTGTCGGGGCTTTCAAAGTAAAAAGAGACCTATCTACAGAGTGTTCCGTAGATAAGTCTCGTTGTTTCATACAAAACCAGGCTGCTTGAGCCACGTATGTTGATTTTGTAACGCCTGGGCGCCAACTACTCCCCTATGACATCTTTATGCAATTTCTATCATCATACGCCTGTTTACCTGAAATTACAAGAGGTTTCTGTTTTTTTTATGTTTCTATTTTTGTACATTCTGCGGCAGCCTGCGGCCGGTTCCTGGTTCGGAAAGCCTTATTGGTCCGCTTTTTCCTCCTCCTGATGCAGAATATGCTCCAGCTCCTCCTCTGTACAGGTATCTTTGTCCTTATTGGTGAACTTTGCCACAAGATCAGGGATCATATCCATGATCTTTGATACCGCATCCTGACTCCTTACATTGACTACTCTGGTTCCATTCTTGTTGATAACCAAGATGGCGCTGGGAGTAATCTTAGCTCCCATACCGCCCCCGCCATTATTCTTCGTATTGTTGGTAAAGGCTCCTGCTGCGATTCCAAAGGAAACATCTGCCAGAGGAAGCAGGATATTATCTCCTATGTGAATGGCTTCCCCGATCACGGTCTTAGTGGTCAGGAAGCTGTCCATTCCCTTGAAAAGGGATTCCACCGTATTCTTGAAACTATTGTTGCTGCCATTGTTATTGCCATTAGGATCCGCCATGTTCCTCTCCTTTCATACTTACCAGCATTTTATAGGATTTTAGAAGCTTCAAACCGTGAATCAGCAGAAAAATCAGATGAATGCGACCCCTT
>CAVLCU010000136.1:3051-6257 GCA_963661545.1 Lachnospiraceae bacterium
GATATCTGCATCCAGCTTTTCTTCCTCAAAATTCGGATAAATCTCCAGCTTTCCGGGCAAAGCACCGTAGAACATTCCAATCCCCCCCAATACCTGGCCGGTTACAGCCGGGTCCTCAAAGCCAAATTCCACATGTCCCTTCAATGTCCGGGGAAGAATATGCTTCAACAGGAGCAAGCCTTCCTTTCCCAGGGAGGGAAAGGCCTCTTGAAAGGTTTGGGAAGTCAAGATGCCCCAAATCTCCTTTATTTTACCACAGACCTTGCGGATTGTGAATCCGATTTTCTGAGAGCGGGGGGGCTTTCCTGGTCCTGTCCCGGAAGCTTCCCCGGAAGTCCCATCCGGAGTTTTTTCTGGAATTTTTTCTGGAGTTTTATCCTGGTCTTCTTCGTCAGTTGCATCCGCAACTTCATCGGAGGTGTCCCCCGGACTTGCAGCCGGCCTTTCATCGGATATTGTTTCCTTCTTTTTTCTCTTTGTTCCCGGGCGGCTCCGTCGCCGGGAGGAGGAACCTCTTCTTTTTTTGATGGCGCCAACCAGGCGCAAGATAGGTATACCCAGGATATAAAGCTCATAGGAAACCTTTTTTCCCGCATAGGTCAGATGAAAACGAAGCAGGAAGAAAAGCCAGGAGACCCGGACTTTGGCAGACAGATTCCGGGCATCCTTTTGCAAGTGTATTCCATAACAAAAGGGAAGAATCAGGAGGCAGAGAAGGAGAGCCAATAAAATACACAGGAGGATCAAAAGAATTTTTCCAATAAGGGCCAAGAGAGTCAGTAATGCATGAATCATATCTTTTCTCTCATCTCTGTTAAATATTTTCTCAAATTGCAATCACCAGTAGCCTGATAAGACTCCAGGGCAATTTTTTCAACCAGTTGGAGAGCCTCCGGATAGCCAAAGGCTATGCCTACAATCATGGGCAATCTCTGGGCCACTCCTCCTTGCATCAAATGAATCCCTTCCAGGATGTCCAGCTGATCCTGTCCATTGGAGGCCAAGGTAATCAGGTAGACATTGGGCAGGAATCTTTCTTGCTCCACCAGGCGCTTTACCTTCTTCTCTTTTCTTTTTAATTGTTCTCCCACATAGAGCGGCCTGTACCAATCTGCCATATCCGCCGAACCCTCCTTCCCTTCCCGGAAAATAGGAAAGCCAACCCGCCCGGAGGGGCTGTCTTATCCTCCGAAATAGGCGGTAAATACCGCCCGGGCTGCCTGGGCAGCGGCTCCGCTGCCTTCCCCGCCGCCTTCTACGATCACTGCCACAGTAATGTCAGAGCTGCCGGTATTGGAGAATCCCACAAACCAGGAGTGGGCTGTTCCATCCTCTGTATTCCCGTATTCTGCCGTTCCTGTCTTCCCGGCAATGTCATAGGGAAGATCAGCCAGGGCTCTTCCTGTCCCCTGCTGAACCACCCCCTTCATCAGGTCTGTCAACTGAGCTGCCTCCTGGTCAGACATAACCTGAGCTAAAACCTTGGATTCCTTCTGGCTGACTATCGTTCCTGTATAACTTTCCACCCGATCCACCAGGTGGGGCTGCATCATACGTCCCCCGTTGGCCACAGACTCGGCGATCATAGCCATATGCAAAGGAGTGACAAGGGTATCCCCCTGACCGATGGCTGTCTGCATGGTTAAGCCGTCAGCCCGACCGGTATCCAGGCTAAAAGAACTCTTGGCAGCAGAAAGCTCCAGGGAAAAGGACTGGTTGAATTCCAGATTCTTGGCCATCTTCATCAAGGCGTCTGATGCCAGATATTGGGTAGCAATATCCGAGAAGGCACAATTGCAGGAATTGGCAAAGGCATCTGCCAGATTCTCCTGGCCATGGGCAACTTGATCACTGCAATGGATGGTATAACCTCCCTGGGTATATTCCCCGGTGCACGCAAAGGAATAAGAATCAAAGCTGCCATATTGTCTGAGATAGGCAAGGGCTGTCACGATCTTGAAGGTGGAACCGGGGGCATATTGCCCCTGCAGGGCTCGGTTGAGGAAGGGGCTGCCACTATCCTCGCTGTTGAGACTGTCCCAATCCTGAGAAATGGTATTGGGATTAAAGTCCGGCTTGCTGACATCTGCCAGGATCCGTCCCGTGGAAGTTTCCAGCACAACAATGGCTCCTTGATTATTGCCCAAGGCATCGCTGGCCGCCTGCTGCACAGACAGGTTCAAGCTTGTTACCAGATTATCTCCGATATTCTTCTCCTCCGTCAGATCCTTTTGCACTCGCTCTGCAATATCCGCATGGGAGGTCATCAAGCTGGTACTTTGAGAGGCCTCCAGGCCACTGCTTCCATAACCGGAATATCCCACCACCTGGGCAAAAAGATTCTCGTAGGGATAGACCCGGGTCTCATTGCCCTCCTCATCGGTATCGGTACGAGCCAGCACCGTCCCGTCTGAGGCCAGAATAGAACCTCGGACAATCTCTTCCTGATATTTCTGCTGTCTCTTATTGTAGGGACTGTTAAGGAGATCTTCACTTTTGTAGACCTGAAAATAGACCATATAGGCCACCATACTCAGAAACAGGCAGAGAAAGAGATAGGAAACCACCACATAGGGTCTACCAGTTGAGACTTTTCTCCGTTTGCTCTTCGATTCTTCTCTCCAGATCCTCCGGTTCTTGGTCATCCATTCTGGGTCTGTCTGCGGGGACCGAAGCCTGTCTCGGCTCTCCCCCCTTCTTTGCTCTTTTTTCTTCTTCAAGCTCTTGATCCTCATCTTTTCTTAAGATATACAATCCCTGAATGATGGCAAGCATCAGGATGGTACACATAACAGAGCTTCCCCCATAACTGACCAGGGGCAGGGTGATCCCCGTCATGGGAATAAACTTGGTGGTACCTCCAATGGTAAGAAATACCTGGAAGGCATATTCCGTGCCCAGGCCGATGGCAATCAGCTTATAGAAGGGCTTGTTCATCTTCATGGCAATATTGACAATCAGCAGATAGGTTCCCATGCACAGCAGGATCAGGCAGATAGCAAATAAGATGCCCATTTCCTCACAGATCGCCGCAAAGGTAAAATCCTCCTTAGCCAGAGGAATGGTCTCCGGCGAGCCGTTAAAGAGCCCCGTCCCAAACCAGCCTCCGGCACAGACACCAAAGAGAGCCTGTACGATCTGATATCCTGTATTTTCATAATCTGCAAAAGGATCCCGCCATACACTGACCCGAACCCTCACATGGG
>CAVLCU010000137.1:0-5955 GCA_963661545.1 Lachnospiraceae bacterium
GGTCTGCCTGTAAGCGTGCATTGATCCGGTTCTCAATCTCCAGAAAACCCTCCACCCCCTCCTGCTCGATAATTTCTCTCAAGAGACGCTTTTCCTGCTTCTGAATTACCAGATCCGAGTCTATGAATTGATATCCCAGTTCCTTGGCCAGGATAACCCCGATGGTACTCTTCCCCACCCCCGGCATACCGATTAAGATGATATTATTCTTCATAAAGTCTCCTATACGAAGGAAGGGCGCTTGCAGCAAGCGCCCTTCCGATCCTGATGGGTCTGTCCATCTGACTGTCCCCACAATTGCTGGTGGGACAGCCGCCTGTGATTTATACAATGCCCTGGCAGAGCATAGCATCTACTACCTTATTGAAGCCGGCAATGTTGGCACCTGCCACATAATCGCCCTTCAGATTATACTGGCTGGAAGCATGGTCAATGTTGTGAACGATGTTGACCATAATATCCTTCAGCTTGGCATCCACCTCTTCGAAGGTCCAGCTCAGACGTGCGCTGTTCTGGCACATCTCCAGAGCGGAGGTAGCAACACCGCCGGCATTGGCTGCCTTGCCCGGTGCAAAGATGACCTTATTCTGCTGGAAATACTCAGTAGCCTGCAGGGTAGTGGGCATATTGGCTCCCTCTCCTACCGCCAGAACTCCATTCTTCACCAGCTCCTTGGCGTCCTCCAGATCCAGCTCATTCTGGGTGGCACAGGGAAGGGCAATGTCAGCCTTCACCGTCCATACGCCCCGGCCCTCATGATATTGAGAATTGGGACGATACTTCTTATACTCTGTCAGACGGGCTCTGTTGACTTCCTTAATCTCCTTCAGGGCTGCCACATCGATGCCTTCCGGATCGTATACCCAGCCATTGGAATCCGAGCAGGTCACCACCTTAGCACCCAGGGCATGGGCCTTCTCGATGGCATAGATGGCCACATTGCCGGAACCGGATACCAGACAGGTCTTACCCGCCAGCTCCAGACCATTGATCTTCAAAAGCTCTTCCATCAGATAGAGCAGACCATAGCCGGTGGCCTCTGTTCTGGCAAGAGAACCGCCGAAGGAAAGGCCCTTGCCTGTCAGGACTCCTTCATAATGTCCGGTAATTCTCTTGTACTGGCCATACATATAACCGATCTCACGGCCACCTACCCCGATATCTCCGGCGGGAACGTCCACATCCGGTCCGATATACTTGCACAGCTCCGTCATAAAGCTCTGGCAGAATGCCATGATCTCCCGGTCGGATTTGCCCTTGGGGTCAAAGTTGGAACCGCCCTTGCCGCCGCCGATGGGAAGACCGGTCAGGGAATTCTTGAAGACCTGCTCAAAGCCCAGGAACTTAATAATACCAAGATTCACAGAAGGATGAAGACGAAGTCCGCCCTTATAGGGTCCGATGGCGCTGTTGAACTGCACACGATAACCGGTATTGACCTGCACCTGACCGGCATCATCGATCCAGGGTACACGGAACTTGATCTGACGCTCCGGCTCCGTCAGGCGCTCCAGAACTGCCAGCTTCTTATACTTCTCCTCCTGCAGGGCAATGATGGGTCTGAGAGAATTCAAAACCTCCTTCACTGCCTGATGAAACTCCGGTTCACCCGGGGTCTGTACCTGTACCCGTTCAATGACCTCATCTACGTAAGACATCTGTACTACCATCCTTTCTTCCGAATCCTTTTTATTCCTATATTAAGGTCTTTTCACTCACCGCACAATTATATCATGTACCCAGCACATACGCAAGTTCTGATTTAGAAACTTGCATCGTTCCCTGTGCTCCAGCACAAAAAATCAGACCTGTCTCTGCTGCAAGGCGGTCATAAATGCAGGAATCAACTGCTTCTTCCGTGATACCACTCCCGACAGGATACAGCTTTTCTCTCCGGCCTTGACCTGAAAGGCCTCCTCGATCAGGTCCCTGGCCTTGTCCCCATAGTAGAGAAGTTCCGTGGACTCTTCCAGAATATCGGTAAGCATGAAAAATACCATCTCTATGCCATGTTTGCCACATTCGCTTTGCAAATGGGGCAGCAAATGCGCCCGAATATCCTTTAATTCTACCTGGTCCATAGAGCTGATCTGACCTACGCCGAAGACCACGCCCTCCATGATGAATTTCTTGAAATCCTGGTAGAAGATCTCCTCTGCGGATTTTCCCTTGAGATTGCTGCCTGCCCGGAACATTTCCTTGGCAAATTCCTCGATATTGTCAATTCCTGCCCTCAAAGCCAGCAGCTCCGCCGCCGCCCGATCCATGGGGGTGCAGGTAGGAGAACGAAACATGAGGGTATCGGAAATGATGGCAGCACACAGAAGTCCTGCAATATCGGCCGGAATATCCAAGGCCTTCTCCTGGTACATCTGATACATGATGGTAGCCGTGCAGCCCACCGGCTGATTGCGAAAGAGGATAGGAGAAATCGTCTCCAGAGATCCCAATCGATGATGGTCTATGATCTCCAGGATCTCAGCCTCCTCAATATTGTCCACCGCCTGGGACTTTTCATTATGATCCACAAGAATCAGCTGCTTCTTGCGGTTAGAAATCAGATTCCGCCTGGAAATCGTCCCGATATATTTGCCCCTTCGATTGATAATGGGATAATCCCTGTGCCGGGTATTGCGCATAATTTCCTTGATATCGTCTACCCGATCCGAGGTACGGAAGGTAATCAGATTCTCCTGGGTCATGAGATATTTGATAGGGATCGATTGGTTAATCAGTCTGGCAATGGTATAGGTATCATGGGGCGTGCTGATAATGACACAGGACATGTCATCTGCCAATTTTTGAATGGTGCGGGAAATCTTAGCTCCCAGTCCCACAACGATGCAGCTGGCCTTCATCTCTATGGCACAGAGCTGGTCCTCCGCCCGATTTCCCAGAATCACCAGGTCATTCTCGCTGATATAATTCTCCATGGTATCCGGATGGAAGGCTCCGATCACCACCCGCCCCTGCACGAAATAGCCATGCTCATTGCCCACGATCACCTGTCCATCCAGGGTCTCGGCAATACTCTTGTACTGGGTCCTGGCCTGGGACATGACACTGCTGTCATAGGCGTCCATATAGGATTTTGCAATATCACTGACCGTGATCAAGCCCTGCAGATCGTCATTCTGAGAAGTGATGGGAAGGGTCACCACATTCAAATCCCGCATGGTTTCCCAAGCCCTTTTCACGGAAATATTCCCTCTTACGCCGGCTATCTCATGGATATCGATCTCCTTTACCTGAGTTCCCGCATCCGACATATATCCCGGTGCGTTCACCTGAAATCGGTTCAGGACATACTCGGTCTCCTCATTGATCTGTCCCGCCCTGCGGGCCACAAAGTTCCCCCTCTCCGTCCGATTCTTAATATCCGCATAAGCGATGGCCGAACAGATGGAATCCGTATCCGGATTCTTGTGACCTATGATATAAATCTTCTTCTCCTTTTTCATGCATACCCCCGCTAAATGAATCCTTCCAAAAGGATAGGCAGCCCCCTGCTGCCCCTTGAACTCTTGTTATCATAGCACTCTTTTTTCTTTCGGTAAACCATTTTCTGTGGTATACTGTAGAAAAAACAGGACGAGGTGGATACTATGTCAGATGAAAACATGAATATGGAAGAATTTTCCAAGGCGGTGGATGAATCCTTTGAGACTTTTAAGGATGAGGAAGAGCAGGCCTGGGAGACCATGCGGCAGTATAAGGAAGAGAAGACAGTCTTGACCGTGACCGTAGATGGCATTGTCAACAAGGGAGTCATTTCCAATATAGAAGGACTTCGTGGCTTCATCCCTGCTTCCCGTCTGGCTCTGGGGCACGTGGAGGATCTGAACGAATACCTGGGCAAGGAGATCCAGGTCCAGGTATTGGATGTGGATGAGGAGAAGAATCGTCTCCTCCTGTCTGCCCGGGAGATCCTTCGTGCCAAGGCCGATGAGGAGAAAAAGGCGAAAATCGCAACGGTAGCTGTAGGCTCCGTGATGGATGGTGTGGTGGAGACCCTGCAGCCCTATGGTGCCTTCGTGAGACTGGAAAATGGCTTATCCGGTCTGGTTCACGTATCCCAGATCTCCCATACCCGCATCAAGGATCCCTCTGTGGTTCTGCAGGAGGGAGACCAGGTCAAGGTCAAGATCATCGGCATCAAGGATGGCAAGCTGAGTCTGTCCATCAAAGCCCTGGAAGAGGACAAGGCCGCAGCCGAAGAGGAAGAGATTCGCAATATCAAGATTCCCAAAACAGAGGAACTGACCACCAGCCTGGGAGAACTCTTCAAGAATATCAAGCTGAACTAAGAAAATGCGGATTCACATGTGCAGGTAGACCAAAGCCAGGGCAGTCAGCCTAGCTTTGGCACCTGTGCAATCGGGTTTGCAGCGCGATCAGGCTCACCGTGAAAGCCCCCTGCGGTCACCAGATCTTCCTTTTCTCTGCGATTCATCTGCTTAATCTCCCATTCCCGATGCATTGCCTCCTCCTTGCAGGAGAATTGCTCATAATAGACCAGGCTGACCGGTCTGCGGCTTCTGGTATATCGAGCTCCCTTTCCCTGGTTATGAGCTCTCATTCTCTTGTCCAGATCATTGGTCCAGCCGGTATAATAGGAGCCATCCCTACACTTCAGAATATAGGTATAATTCCCTTTTTCTTTCACAATAAAACCCCCATGATCTGCCCACTTATGGCCTCTGGCACCTAATTGCCAAGCTGACCATAGATCGAACGGGCATCCGCAATATGGAATTGTTCCGTATAATGGTTGCCCTCCGCATGGGCTGTCACTAAGATATATTCCTGCCCCTGGAAGCTGGCCAGACTGGCCAGGCAGAGCTGGGCTTCCTCTGTATAACCGGTTTTTCCCCCTTCTATGACAGCACCATTTTCCAGGGTATCGGTCTCCAGGTTCTGAAAGAGGGTGCTGGCCAGATAGAGACCCTCCGGGTGCTCCTGGGTAGGGGTACAGGTATAGGAATGGGAGGTAAATATGGTACGGAAGGTTTCATTGGACAGGGCATATTCCAGGAGACTGGCCAATTCCCGGCAGGTCGTATAATGATTCTCATCATGAAGACCGGAATCTGTCACAAAATGGGTATTGGTCAGGCCCAGCTCCTGGGCTTTCTGATTCATCAATGCCACAAAGCCGGTCTCGGATCCGGCAATTCGATCCGCCAGGGCTACACAAGCCTCTGCACCGGAGGGAAGCAGCACGCCATAGAGGAGATCCCGCACCGTAACCGTCTCCCCTGCGGAAAATCCTGCCAGGGAAGCTCCCTCCAGATAGAGGGGATTGATTTGCTCTGCCGTCAGCTGGATTTTCTCATCCAGGTCCGGGAGAGCCTCTATTGCCACAAGAGCTGTCATAATCTTGGTCATAGAAGCAGGATAGATCCGATCCTCTCCTCCCTTATCCAGCAAAACAGCCTGATCACTGCGTCGAACCAAAAGGGCATAGGAGCTGTAGATCGAAGCTGGGGCGATATACTGGCTCTCCTGACCTTCCTGGCCGGTCTGACTCTCCTGATTGGCTTGATATTCTCCCGGGGAGGAGAGGTCGGTCTCCTCAGGTGTTATGGTCTCCGCCTGCAGGGAGTCCCGGGAAGAGGAAGAGGAGAGTTGGCTCTCTGTCCTTTGACTGCCTGTCTCTGAAGAATTTCCTCCTGACGTCTTTGAATTTTCTCTCCATTTTCCCACCAATATGCCTGCCAGTGCCACCACAATGGCTAGAACCAAGACCCATAAAATTATCAGCTGTCTTTTTTGCTTTTTTTCTCTCATAGATCCTTCTCCTCTCCGACCCCCGGTAAAAAGACTTGTCGGGGCTTTCAATAGAAAAAAAGCAGAAAATCTGGCATAGATTTTCTGCTTTTCCTATCCTCGGTCTACCTGAAGCATCGGGGATTCGAACCCCGGACAACTTGATTAAAAGTCAAGTGCTCTACC
>CAVLCU010000138.1:0-5885 GCA_963661545.1 Lachnospiraceae bacterium
TTATTCTTTTTGTTTTGACACAGGATGATCATTTGGCCGGCCTTTGTACAGTAACGGCTTTGGAGAGCCGGCACATGCGATTGGGGAAAAGGTCTTTTCAGAGAGAAAAAAATGGAGTATACTGTAGGGGAATCTTCGGTCGAGTGACCGGTGCGGACAACGGAACAGGAGGATTTCCTTGATGAAGAAGATTTTATTTGTTGCTTCGGAATGCGTACCTTTTATCAAAACAGGCGGATTGGCAGATGTGGTAGGTTCCCTTCCCAAATGCTTCCCCAAAGAATATTATGATGTAAGAGTGGTGCTGCCCAAGTACCTTTGCATGGATCAGAGCTTCAAAGAGAAGATGCAATTCATCACCAGCTTCTATATGGATTTGAACTGGCGTCAGCAGTATGTGGGACTTCTTTCTCTGGAGTTGGAGGGCATTACCTATTACTTTATCGATAATGAGGAACAATTTGGCGGGGACAGCCCCTATGGCGGCATGCCCTGGGATCTGGAAAAGTTCGCCTTTTTCTCCAAGGCAGCCCTCTCTATTCTGCCCCTTATCGATTTTCGGCCGGATATCATTCATTGTCATGACTGGCAGACGGGATTGGTTCCCGTCTATCTGCATGAGCGCTTCCAGGGAAATGAATTTTTCCGTGGGATTAAGACAGTCATGACCATTCACAATCTGAAATTCCAGGGAATCTGGGATATGGAATCGGTAAAGAGTATCACGGGTCTTTCTTCCTATTATTTCACCCCGGACAAGCTGGAATTCAAGGGGGATGCCAGCTACCTCAAGGGAGGTCTGGTCTACGCAGATGCCATCACCACCGTCAGCCGAACCTATGCCGAGGAGATCAAGACACCCTTCTACGGAGAAGGCCTGGACGGCCTGATGCGGGCTCGATCTGCCGATCTGAGGGGTATTGTCAATGGGATTGACTACGATACTTATGATCCCCGTTACGATCCCTATCTGGCCAAGAAATACACGATCAGCACCTTCCGGAGAGATAAACGCAAGAACAAGGCCGCCCTCCAGGAGGAATTGGGGCTGACGGTGGATCCGGGGATCATGATGATCGGCATCGTGTCCCGTCTGACCGATCAAAAGGGCTTCGATCTCATTGCCTATATGATGGATGAACTGTGCAATGACAACCTGCAGCTGGTGGTGCTGGGCACCGGAGATCCCAAATATGAGAATATGTTCCGGCATTATGCCTGGAAATACGATAAGAAGGTTTCAGCAAATATCTTCTACTCGGAGGCCATCGCTCACAAGATCTACGCCTCCAGCGACGCCTTCCTGATGCCCTCCCTCTTCGAGCCCTGCGGTCTCAGCCAGCTCATGAGCCTGCGGTATGGGACTCTTCCCATCGTACGAGAGACCGGCGGCTTAAAAGATACGGTGCAGCCCTACAACGAATACGAGGGAAGCGGAACCGGCTTTTCCTTCGCCAATTACAACGCCCACGAGATGCTGGGCACCATCCGTTATGCAGAACGGATCTACTATGACAAGAAGAAGGACTGGAATAAGATCGTCGACCGGGCTATGACCCAGGATTACTCCTGGTCCAGATCTGCCAGCCAATATCAGGAGATGTATGACTGGCTCAGCCAGGAATGAGAGCCGACTGCCACCGCCAGGTAGGAAAGGCGACTGCCATCGCCAGGAACGAAAGCCGACTGCTATCGCCAGGTAGGAAAGGCGACTGCCATCGCCAGAAACGAAAGCCGACTGCTTGACAAGCTCCGGAGAATCCTTTATAATTGCGTAATTGTTATGATGGGCCTGATTATGCCCAGGGAACAGAAAGGATAACAGAGCATCATGGAAGAAAAGAAGAATATATTAACCTATGCAGGTCTTCAGAAGCTGGAGGAGGAACTGCATGACCTGAAGGTAAACAAGCGAAAAGAAGTAGCCGGCAAGATTAAGGAAGCCAGAGAGCAGGGCGACCTGTCTGAGAATGCGGAATATGACGCAGCCAAGGATGAGCAGCGAGATATTGAGGCTCGTATCGAGGAACTGGAAAAGATTCTCAAGAATGCGGAAGTGGTCGTCGAGGACGAGGCAGAGACCGATAAGATCAATATAGGATGCAAGGTCAAGGTTTTCGATGTAGAATTTGATGAGGAAATGGAATTTTCCATTGTGGGCTCCACGGAAGCCAATAGCCTAAAGGGGAAGATTTCCAATGAATCTCCGGTAGGACGTGCCCTCATCGGTGCCAGGATCGGCGATACGGTAAGTGTAGAATCTCCTTCCGGCATGATGGAATATAAGATCTTGTCTATTGAGAGAAATATCTGAGGCCCCTCTGGGGAAGGCTCGGGAATCGACCGGGGATTTATTGGAGGAGTCATCGAGGGCAGCGCTATTTGGAGCATAACACAGGGAGGAAGCTATGTCAGAACAGCAAAAGCAGGCACAGGAACCGGATATTCATCAATTGCTGAAGGTGCGACGGGAGAAACTGAAGGAATTACAGGATCAAGGCAAGGATCCTTTCCGTATGACCAAATACGAGGTAAGCACCCATAGCCAGGATATCAAGGATCATTTTGAATCCATGGAAGGACAGGCAGTTTCCATTGCCGGCCGTATGATGAGTAAACGTGTCATGGGAAAAGCTTCCTTCTGCAATATACAGGACCTAAAAGGCAATATCCAGTGCTACGTAGCTCGGGATAGCGTGGGGGAGGATTCCTACAAAGCTTTCAAGAAGATGGATATCGGTGATATTGTAGGCATTCAGGGCACTGTTTTCAAGACCAAGACCGGGGAGATCTCCGTCCATGTGACCGGTCTCTCCCTGCTGAGCAAGAGCCTGCAGATCCTTCCGGAGAAGTTCCATGGCCTGACCAACACAGACTTGCGCTACCGTCAAAGATACGTAGACCTGATCATGAATGCTGAGGTCAAGGACACCTTCATCAAGCGTTCCAGGATTATAAGCACCATTCGGAAGTATCTGGACAGTCAGGGCTTCATGGAAGTGGAGACTCCCATGCTGGTGGCCAATGCCGGCGGCGCCGCTGCCCGTCCCTTCGAGACCCATTTCAATGCTTTGGATGAGGATCTGAAGCTGCGGATCTCCTTGGAGCTTTACCTGAAGCGCCTTATTGTGGGCGGGTTGGAGAGGGTCTATGAGATCGGTCGGGTCTTCCGCAATGAGGGCCTGGATACCCGTCACAATCCGGAATTTACCTTGATGGAACTCTATCAAGCCTATACCGATTACAATGGCATGATGGATCTTACGGAGAATCTCTATCGCTATGTGGCCCAGGAGGTGCTGGGCACCACCAAGATCACCTACAACGGTATCGAGATGGATCTGGGCAAGCCCTTTGAGCGAATTACCATGGTAGATGCTGTGAAGAAGTACTCAGGTCTGGATTTCAACGAGATCCATACCCTGGAGGAAGCCAGGGCTGCGGCTAAGGCGCATCATATCGAATATGAGGAACGCCACAGAAAAGGAGATATCCTTAATCTCTTCTTCGAGGAATTCGTCGAGGAACACCTGGTACAGCCCACCTTCGTCATGGACCACCCCATTGAGATCTCCCCGCTGACCAAGAAAAAGCCGGACAATCCGGACTACGTGGAGCGCTTTGAGTTCTTCATGAACGGATGGGAGATGGCCAATGCCTACTCCGAGCTTAACGATCCCATTGACCAGAGAGAACGCTTCAAGGCTCAGGAAGAACAGCTGGCTCAAGGCGACGAAGAAGCCAACACAACCGATGAGGACTTCTTGAATGCCTTAGAGATCGGCATGCCCCCCACCGGAGGAATCGGTTTCGGCATCGACCGCATGTGCATGCTGCTGACAGACTCCGCAGCTATACGTGATGTCTTGCTCTTCCCGACAATGAAGTCTTTGGACAAATAAAGCCCATAAAATAAGGCTTTCTGAGCATTAAATGACAAAACTTACGACCAACTTACGACCAATTTTTATATTTTGAGGAGAACATGCATTAGAAATAATCAAAACTAAGACATAAAAACTCTTGAAAATGCCTATTGAGGAAGAGATTCTCCAATAGGTATTTTTTTTGTTTGAGAAAGTGAACTCCCAGTTTATAATAAGTGAACTCAAAATTTTACTTTGAGCAACTTTTTATCAATATTGCTGTAAAACCCCTTGCTTTAGCTATGGGGATATAAAGCAACGCCCTTTTAGGCATATTTTAAGTGATAGCATCTAATACTGTTTAGACAATTTAGGACTGTTTTTGATTAAAAGGTGAAGTGGAAATGAATATTAGAGAATTAAAAAAAGCATTAAAGAAAGCAAAAATTCCAACTGAATTTTACAATTTGAATGGAAAAGGTCGAGATGATGAGCGAATTTGCCTGATAGAAGAAGATGAAAAGTGGGTTGTCTATTATTCAGAACGTGGGGTTCGTACTACTGAACGCTTTTTTGAAACTGAAGAAGCAGCCTGTAAATATATTTTTGAAACATTAATGGACTAAATTATTTTATACAAGGCGCAAGCTGAATCAAATGGCGATATTGTGACACGTCTTGATATCAATATCAACACTGTTAAACTTTGCCTTTCTAAGTTCAAGGAAGGCGGCATTTAATGGATGAGATTTCGTTTGAAGAAGCCTTGCATGATATAGCTATGGAATATAAAAGAATAGATTCAGAACCATGAGAACTTGAAAGCAAGTTTGGTGCTACTGAACAAATTCAAAAAATCATATCATGTCATCGAGCGCTTTTCTGAGGAAATCAAGGTTTTAAAGAATTTAGAACAATAAAAAAGAGGTAGTTTTTGACACTACCTGAGAATTTGGGAGAGTGAATAAATGAGAATAGGAAATTATTGTGAATACAGGGGACATACATTTAACTATTCAGTTGATATTGATGGTGGGATTTACATTTCTACAAAGGATAAGGCTTTAATAGATGATTCTTTTGATGGGCCTAATAAAAGAGGAATTTATAAAAAAAAGGTTACAAAAGCTGATTTGGACACAATATATAGGGTTGAAAATTATGTAGTTATTGATGGAAGAGAATTTGATGTTTTAAAATTGGATGATAGAGGGGTGTTATTGGGAATAAATGACGCATCGACAGCTGAACTGTTAGGATTTGAACGTTCAGATAGGTATTACTATGAAAAATGGATTGGCGTCAATGAAGTTGAGATAAAAGAGAGGGTTCTTGATATTAATTGATTAACAGATGAGTTGGGACAATATGAGGTGTTTGTCTCAGATTATTATTGTGTGGTGTGGCAAAAATGAAAATGCTGTATGCCTCACATCGTATAGTGATTACAAAGACGAGGCAAAGAACATCTTGAAGGATTTGGGATACAGATTATAATGTAGAGGTAGATTATATGTCAGATTATTTGCTGACCGTATTGGTCTTAGCGACTTTAAGTGGCTCAGGTATTGCATTTATATTAGTGGCATTTGTAGCGAAAACACAGACGCGTTGCAAAATAGAAAAGTGTACAAAACAAACCAAAGGTACTGTGATTAAGCATAGGCTGCTTGGCGACAGCAGAATGATACCCGTTATTGAATTCTACGTAGAAGGAAAGCGTTATCGAACAGAAAAGAAGTTTAATTGTTATAAAAAAGTTAAAGTGCCACTGCCGACCCGCCCCGATGTATGGGAGGATGAAAAGGGGAATCTTTGTGTAAAGGTTGGCATATATGCAAATATTAAGTCGCTTGCTGAATCAATGTGGCCGGTTGGAAGCATTATGACGGTATATTATTCTCCCAGTAATCCGAAAAATAATTATGTGGATAGACCAATCAATAATAGTTTTGTCTCTATATTTTTTTTAATTACAGGTGCTGCGTTAGTAGCAGTAGGGGGAATAATGGTTTTGAT
>CAVLCU010000139.1:0-5794 GCA_963661545.1 Lachnospiraceae bacterium
CCCTGGGCGCCTGTATCGGGCTGGATCAATGGACAAAGTATCTGGCCGTATCCTTTCTGAAAGGGAAGGAAGCCCTTATCTTGATTCCTGGCTTTTTGCAATTGCAATATTTGGAGAATCGAGGGGCAGCCTTTGGAATGTTACAGAATAAGCAGTGGGTTTTCTGGATTCTCACTGCTGTTTTCTTGTTTATTGCCCTGGTATTCTACCGGAAAGTACCAAAGAATCGCCATTATCTTCCCCTGATCCTGACAGTGGATATCCTGGTAGCCGGAGCTATCGGCAATTTCATCGACCGAATCAGCCAGAAGTATGTAGTGGATTTTATCTATTTTTCTTTGATCGACTTTCCCATCTTCAATGTAGCTGACATCTACGTGACCTTGTCTGTGATTGCCCTGATCCTCTTGATCTTCTTCCATTACAAGGAAGAGGACTTTCATTTTCTCAAGAGGTCCTAGGCCCATGGATATTGTCAGCTTTCACATCACCGCGGAGGAGACGGATCAGCGGGTAGATGCTTATCTGGCAGGAGAGTTGCAGACCTTGTCTCGCTCCTACCTGCAGAAGATTTTGAAAAATGGCGGTGTTCTGGTGAATGGCAAGGCGGTAAAAGCCAACTATCGCATCCGGGAAGAGGATCAGATCCGGCTTACCATCCCCCAGGATCAGGAGCCTGACATTCTTCCCGAGGACATCCCTCTGGATATTTTATATGAGGACGACCAGCTTCTGATAGTCAACAAGCCAAAGGATATGGTGGTGCATCCGGCAGCCGGTCACTACCAACATACCCTGGTCAATGCCCTCATGTATCACTGTCAAGGCCACCTGTCCGGCATTAACGGGGTCCTGCGTCCCGGCATTGTCCATCGAATCGACAAGGATACCACCGGTGCATTGGTGGTCTGCAAGACGGATCTGGCCCACCAAAGTCTGGCAGCCCAGCTGGCAGTCCATAGCATCACCCGAAGATACCGAGCCATAGTCCATGGAGGCCTGGGGTCAGATGCCTATACCTTTGCATCCACCATCGGACGGCATCCCACCGAACGAAAGAAGATGGCTGCTCAGGTAAAGAATGGCAAAGCAGCCGTCACCCATGTCCGGGTGCTGGAGCGTTTGAAGGGATTCACTTATATCGAATGTCAGCTGGAAACCGGAAGAACCCATCAGATCCGCGTGCATTTGGCTCAGGCCGGGCACCCTTTGCTGGGAGATACGCTGTACGGACCTAAGAAATGCCCCTTTTCCCATCTGGAGGGGCAGACTTTGCATGCCATGGTTCTGGGTTTTGAACATCCCACGAAGAAGAAATATATGGAATTCACAGCCCCTCTGCCGGATTATTTTGAAAAATTACTTAAGAGACTGCGTTAAATCAACCATGCCTGTACAATTTTCTCGGTTTGTATTATAATAACGATAGGAATTCCCCATCGCAAGGGATTCAGATCTCGTATCTAAGGAGGTACTTCTATGAATACAATTATAACCATCGGGCGCCAATACGGAAGCGCCGGCCGCCATATCGGACAGGAACTGGCCCGGCAGCTGAATATTCCCTTCTATAACAAGGAGCTGCTGGAACGGGCAGCCAAGGACAGTGGATTCTGCAAGGAAGTCTTTGAGAATCATGATGAGAAGCCAACCAACAGCTTCCTTTATTCCCTGGTGATGGATACCTACTCCTTCGGATATTCTTCCAACGTGCTCTCCGATATGCCCCTGAATCAAAAGGTATTTTTGGCCCAGTTCGACAGTATCAAGAAGCTGGCTCTGGAGGGGCCCTGCGTGATCATCGGAAGATGCGCCGATTACGCTTTAGAGGAATTTCCCAACTGCATCAGTATATTCATCCATGCAGATCTGAATATCCGGATCAAAAGAATCGCCAGATTGTACAGTCTGACGGATGCCAAGGCAAAGGATCGCATCATCAAGGCAGACAAGCAAAGAGCCAGCTACTATAATTACTATACCAGCAAGAAGTGGGGGGATGCTGACAGCTACAATTTCTCCTTCGACAGCGGTCTGCTGGGCGTGGATGGCACAGTAGAGATGATTAAGCATGCCATCGACCAAAGAGAGAAGGGCCATGTGAAACCGATTTACGACTGTGCCCCTATCGAGTAAGAACAAAAGCCGTCGCCTTTCCAGGAGGGTCCTCCCATGCAAAAGCCGGATGCCAGAAAGCGCTATACTCGTCAAATGATCCAAAAGGCCTTCTTAAGCCTTTTGCAGAAAAAACCTGTGAATCGGATCACGGTGAAGGAACTGTGTGAACTGGCCCAGCTCAACCGTGCGACCTTCTACGCCCACTACAAGGATTGCTTCGACCTGATGGAATCCATCGAAAATGACTTATTACTTGCCTTTGAGACAGCTTTGCAAGGGGTGAATCCTCTGGATGCGGAGGCTTTGATCAAGGCGCTTTATGCGGTAGCAGACCAGAATAAAGAGGTTTGCAAAACCCTGGTCTTTGGCAAGACCGATGCCCGGGTGATCCGGCAGCTGATCCAGCGTGCCAAGGCCAGCAGCATTAACCACTGGAAGACCAGTATGCCTCTTGCCACAGATGCAGAGCTGGAGATGCTTTATACCCATCTATCCAACGGACTGATCCATGTCGTAGTAGAAGAGTATGATAAATACAGCCGGGAAGATGTCATCCGGTTTGTCAGTAAGATCGTAAGGGTTACCCTTTCCGTATTTTAAGGGAGATTCCCCCATCATAAGCAGTTCCCCCCTGATGCCTTTGCAGGCCAGGGGGGAACTGCTTTTACCTGTGATGCGGTAATCATGCTATATCTGTCAGAAAAGACCTGTGATCCTTCCCTCCTTATCCACATCAATGCGCTCAGCTGCCGGATGTTTGGGCAGCCCGGGCATGGTCATGATCTTGCCGGTCAGAGCCACAATAAAGCCCGCTCCAGCTGCAATCTTCAGATTTCGCACCGTTACCACAAAATCCGCGGGAGCACCGGTCAGCTTCTCATTATCCGTCAGGCTATATTGGGTCTTGGCCACGCAAATGGGATAATTGCCATATCCAAGAGCTTCCAGCTGCGCTGCCTGCTTTCTTGCTCCTGGGGTAAGTTCCACCCCTTTTCCGCCATATATTTTTCTTACAATCTGATTCAGCTTGTCCTCAATGCTTCCCGTCAATTCATAGCAGAAGGTAAAGCCGGAATTATCCTCCTGGCAGAGATGAACCACTTCCTCCGCCAGCTCTCGTCCTCCTTCTCCGCCCTTGGCCCAGACCTGGGACAGTCTGACATTCACCCCATATTCCTTGCATCTTTGTTCTACCAGGGTAAGCTCTGCCTGGGTATCCGCCGGAAATTCATTGATGGCAACGACACAGGGCAGGTGGTAAACATTCCGAATATTGCTGACATGGCGCAGGAGATTGGGAAGACCACGCTCCAGGGCTTGCAGATTCTCCTGGTTTAAATCTTCCTTGGCAGCGCCGCCGTGGTGTTTCAGGGCTCGAACGGTAGCTACAATCACTACCGCGTTGGGGCGCAAGCCTGCCATACGACACTTAATATCCAGGAACTTCTCCGCACCCAGATCCGCTCCGAAGCCGGCCTCCGTAACGCAATAATCCCCCAGCTTTAAAGCCATTTTCGTAGCCATCACGGAGTTGCAGCCATGGGCAATATTGGCGAAGGGGCCTCCGTGAACAATCGTGGGCACATGCTCCAGGGTCTGCACCAGATTGGGCTTCAGGGCATGCTTCAGAAGGGCACACATGGCTCCTTCTGCATGGAGATCGCCAGCAGTCACCGGTTTCTGCTCCCCAGGATTGCCAAAGGTATAACCGATAACCAGCCGAGCCAGCCTTGACTTCAGATCCTCCAGATCTTCTGCCAGGCACAGAACGGCCATGACCTCCGAGGCAACGGTGATATCATAGCCATCCTCCCTGGGCATACCCCTGGGTTGTTCATTCAGGCCGTCGATCACACTCCGAAGATGGCGGTCGTTCATATCTACACACCTTCTCCAGGTAATCTTCCGGGGATCGATCTGCAGCTCATTTCCCTGGAAAATATGATTATCAATCATGGCCGCCAGGAGATTGTTGGCCGCCCCCACTGCATGAAAATCTCCGGTAAAATGCAGGTTGATATCCTCCATGGGAACAATCTGAGAATACCCCCCACCGGCTGCTCCACCCTTAACTCCAAAGACAGGACCCAGAGAGGGCTCCCGGAGAGCAGCAATGGCCTTCTTGCCTATTTTTCGCAAGGCATTGGTCAGACCGATGGTGGTAGTAGTTTTCCCTTCTCCGGCAGGAGTAGGATTAATTGCGGTAACCAGAATCAGCTTGCCATCCTCAGCATCTAAGTCCCGCAGCAGCCGATAGTCAATTTTGGCCTTATCATTGCCATATTGTTCCAGATATTCTTTCCCTATTCCTGCCTTTTGAGCAACCTCTGTGATTGGATCCATGACACATTCCTGTGCAATCTCAATATCAGACTTATAATCCATGCTTTTTCTCCTTTCTGCCTTTAGACTAATTACGTTCTATTTATTTGTTATTTTATAAAAGTATAGCAGACATTTTAGACTTCTGCAAGAAGGAGAAGAGAAAATTGCAGGAACGTTCCATTAAAAGCCAAAGGCGGCAGATACAAGCCATGAGATATGTCCGTTCAAAAATCCCTTGCAAGACGAAGAGGAAGGTGATATAATCTTTTATATCATTTCGTTAAATAACAGTTTAACGAAATGATAGTAGGGATCTTATCAAAAGGAGTGAATCATGCAGAAAAATAACGAGGATTTAAAAATGCTGGAAAAATTATCCGGGTTGGTTGCCTGCCTTCCTGATTATGCGCAGACTTATATGAAATCTCTTTCTACCGAATATCAGATTCGCACACGGATTGCTTATGCAGGTGACCTGATCGTATTTTTCGATTATCTGCGGGACGTCAATCCAGCCTTGCGCTCGATAGAAATAAAAGATATTCCCCTTGAGGTTCTGACCTCACTGACTCCTCAGGATATCATCGAATACAAAGACTATCTCCAGCTTTCAACAGATGACAAAGGCAAACCTATACTTGCTGCTTATGATATGTCCCGTAAGAACTCTGCTGCACCCAAACACAGATCTTCCTCCCCTACGATTAAACGCCGCATGGCGCCTCTTAGAGCTCTTTATCGTAGTCTGATTGAATTTGGATATACAACGGATGCCAATGACCCCACAAGGTTTACAACCGGCAATAATGCCCGTAAAATTGACAAAAAAGAGATTCTATATCTGGAAAAAAATGAAGTCCGTAAACTGACAGATACGGTAAAAAACAGCCGGCTAAGCTCCACACGCCAGGCTGCCTACGCACAGAATACGGTAAAAAGAGATTATGCCCTTTATCTGCTGCTTCTGACGACCGGTATCCGCGTTTCTGAATGCGTAGGGATCGATCTGGATGACCTTAACTTAGATGGTAAGGATGAAAATGGCGGATCCGTCCTCATTTATAGAAAAGGCGGCAAGGAACAGACGGTATATTTTCCTCCGACAACGATGGAGGCACTGAAGGATTATATCGAAAATGAGCGAACAAACTACCAACCAAAAGACGATACCAAGGCCCTCTTTTTAAGTATTCGCAGGCAGAGGATGTCCGTCCGGTCCATTGAAAATGTGGTCAAAAAGTATGCGATGGAAGCTCTTCCCAATGGAAGAAAAATAAGCCCGCATAAGCTAAGATCCACCTACGGGACTTCCCTTTATGACAAAACGGGGGATATTCGCCTGGTAGCTGAT
>CAVLCU010000140.1:0-5722 GCA_963661545.1 Lachnospiraceae bacterium
TTGCATAAACATATTATACAACTGCAATCCATCTAACGCAATAGAAATCAACAAATTTTAAGCAAAATAATAGTCGCCTTATATCCCCATAGCTAAAGCCAGGGGCTTTACGGCGACATTTGGTAAAACGGATTTTCAGAGGCCATTTTACACAGCTTTTACACGGTCTGATTTCATGAAATTTAAGGATTAGAGAAAAGGGTGAAAACAAATGATGAAAGTACTATTCGTCTGCCACGGCAGTATTTGCCGAAGTCCTATGGCAGAGTATGTGATGAAGGATATGGTGAAAAAAGCGGGGCGAGAGGGTGAGTTTAGGATTGCCTCTGCCGCTACCAGCAGGGAGGAGCTGGGCAATCCGGTTTATCCGCCGGCTCGGCGAAAGCTGGAGGAGCATGGAATTGACTGTCAAGGGCATGCGGCCCGGCAGCTGACGGCTCGAGATGGGGAGGAGTATGACCTTCTGGTGGGAATGGATCAGGAGAATCTGCGCAATATGAAGCGAATCTGTTCAGGGCATCAGGAAAAATGCCACCTTCTGATGGATTTCGCTGCGGCATCCTCTGCAAATGCAGGGAGGAGAAGGGAAGTGGCAGATCCCTGGTATACGGGGGATTTTGATGCCACCTGGCGGGATATTACCGCCGGATGCAGGGCTCTTTTGAAGAAATGCATGGACGAGAGGTAGGAAGAAGATGCATAAAAGGGCTGCATAGACGAGATGCGTGTGTATGAGATGTAGGGAAGAGCTTGTGCATAACGAGGGTCCCGGAAGGAAAGGATAGGAAGCAGTATGGGAATGAATGAGACACCGTCATCGGATCGGGTGCATATTGGTTTTTTTGGCAGGAGGAATGCAGGCAAGTCCAGTCTGGTGAATCGTGTGACGGGTCAGGAACTGGCTTTGGTATCGGAGGTGAAGGGAACGACCACCGATCCGGTACGTAAGGCTATGGAGCTTCTGCCCCTGGGGCCGGTGGTGATTATTGATACCCCGGGCATTGATGATGAGGGAAAATTAGGAGAAATGCGTGTCCGCAGGACCCGGCAGGTATTGAATCGGACGGATGTGGCAGTTCTGGTGGTAGACGGGACCGTGGGCAAGGCTCAGGCAGACGAAGATCTGATTGCTATCTTCCGTGAGAAGGAGATCCCTTATCTGGTGGTTTATCATAAGGCGGATCTGGTGGAGGAGAGGAAGCGTCAGGAAGCGGGTCCGGAGGAGATCTGGGTCAGCTCTGCCACGGGCTGGCAGATTCAGGAACTGAAGGAGAGGATTGCCCGATTGACTACCACAGATGAACTGACCCACCGGTTGGTGGGGGATCTGCTGGAGTCCAATGATCTGGCGGTCCTGGTGGTTCCCATTGACAAGGCGGCCCCTAAGGGGCGATTGATCCTGCCCCAGCAGCAGACCATTCGGGATGTCCTGGAGGCGGGAGCCTCTGCCCTGGTGGTTCGGGAGACGGAATTAGAGCAGCTTTTGGCCGATTTGGGGAAGAAACCCAAGATAGTCATCACAGATAGCCAGGTATTTGACCAGGTGAGCGCTCTGGTGCCCAGAGACATCTGGCTTACTTCCTTTTCCATCCTATTTGCCCGTTACAAGGGGAATCTGCAGCAGGCAGCGGCAGGGGCGGCCGCCCTGGAAAGCTTGAAGGATGGGGATAAGATTCTGATTTCCGAGGGCTGCACCCACCATCGTCAGTGTAACGACATTGGGACGGTGAAGCTGCCCCGGTGGATTCGATCCTATACCGGCAAGGAACCGGAATTCTTCTACAGCTCCGGTCAGGATTTTCCGGAGGATCCAGACAAGTATCAACTGATTGTTCATTGCGGGGGCTGTATGCTGAATGAGCGAGAGATGAAATATCGGCTGAAATGTGCGGCGGATCAGCAGATTCCCATGACCAACTACGGCGTTGCGATAGCCTATATGCAGGGGATTTTAAGCCGCTGCGTGGAGATGTTCCCCGAGGTGAGAGAGCAGCTGCCCGGTTAAGCCGGAAGGACTTCCTTCTCCTCCGTATAGGGGGAAGACCGCTTTTCCTCCTTCGGATGGGCCGGGCAGTCTGCAAGATTTCCTTCAGTCCTCCGGATAAACCAGGCGATCTTCCGGGATATGATACAGAACCTCTGCCAGGTAGCGCTTGGCCAGGTATTTGGCCATGCCCAGGTTCATATCCAGGTAGTTGCCGCAGTCCCTGGGAGAGGCTCCGGGGATCTCTCCCTCGAAATCTCTGACAAATTCGAAGGTGCGGGTTACCAGGGCGATCACGTCTTTGGAGCTATAGTCCCCTGCCAGGAGAAGATAGAAGCCGGTTCGGCAGCCCATGGGTCCGAAATAAACGATTTTGTCCCCGAATTCCGGGTCGTTGCGCAGGTAGGTGGCAGCCAGGTGCTCTATGGCGTGAACCTCGGCCGTATTCATGACAGGTTCCTCGTTGGGGGAGGTCATGCGCAGGTCCAAGGTGGTAACCGTCTCCGCGCCAATGTGGTCTTTGCGGGATACATAGACCCCGGGCTGAAGCTTGAGGTGGTTGATGGTAAAGCTGGCGATTTTTTCCATAATAGCATATTCTCCTTTGAAAGTGGATGGGGAGGGCTCCCCTGCTTTCGTTATTGTAGACGGAATGCCTGGGAAAGTCAATTGGCTTTCCGGGGCAGGATGCAGCTGGCCTGGCCTATCAGGCAGCTGGCTTGACATTGACTTTCCTGCTTGTTGATGCTACACTGTTTACAGTTTTTAACATGGGAGAGAAGGAAAAGTCATGATAAACGAGAAGAAAGTATTATTTTCCGGCATGCAGGCCACGGGAAATCTGACCCTGGGCAACTATCTGGGAGCCTTGAAGAATTGGGTTACCCTCAGTGAGGAATATGAGTGCTTCTATAGTGTGGTGGATTTGCATTCTATCACCGTCCGTCAGGATCCGGCTACTTTGCGGAAGCGGGCCAGGAAGCTGCTGATGATATATATTGCGGCCGGCATTGACCCGGAGAAGAATTGCATTTACTACCAGTCTCATGTATCGGGACATGCGGAATTGATGTGGATCCTTAATTGCTTCACCTATATGGGGGAGCTGAACCGTATGACCCAGTTTAAGGACAAGGCAGCCAAGCATGCGGACAATATTAACGCAGGTCTTTTTACCTATCCGGTTCTTATGGCTGCGGATATCCTTCTCTATCAGACAGATGTGGTGCCGGTGGGCATTGACCAGATGCAGCATCTGGAGATTACCCGGGACATTGCAGAGCGCTTCAACAACCTGTATGGGGATGTCTTTACCATTCCCGAGGCTTATGTAGGCAAGGTGGGAGCCAGGATTATGAGTCTGCAGGATCCTGTCCATAAGATGTCTAAGTCCGATGAGAATCCCAATGGAAGCATTTATCTCATGGATGATGCCGATACGGTGGTTCGCAAATGCAAGAGAGCGGTCACAGATTCTGAGGGTCTCATCCTCTATCGGGAGGAGCAGCCGGGAGTGAGGAATCTGCTGGATATCTATTGCGCCTGCTGCGGCAAGACCCCGGAGGAGGCAGTGAAGGAATTCGAGGGTCAGGGCTATGGCAAGCTGAAGGAGGCGGTGGCGGAATCCGTCAATGCGATTTTGCGGCCTCTGCAGGCAAGGGTGGCAGACCTGGAGAAGGACAAGGGATACATTGACAGGATCATTAAGGATAATGCAGAAAAGGCCCAATATTATGCGAACAAGACCCTGCGGAAGGTTCAGAAGAAGGTGGGATTTCCGGAACGTCCCAGGTAGATAGGAGTCTTTGCATATCAGCAGGAAGCGGTGCGGTAAAATGCATGGCTTCCTTTTTGATGGGATGGAGGAAAGTCAGGCCATAGGAGTGGAGGGCTTGCCGATTCATGCCTGGGAGCCCCTGGGGGTGGTAGAGACTATCCCCCACCAGGGGGTGGCCGATGGCAGCCATATGAACCCGGATCTGGTGGGTACGACCGGTTTCCAGCTGCAGCTCTAAGTAGGACATTTCCCCACAGCTTGCCAGGGTGCGATAATGCGTGACCGCAGGATCTCCCCCCTGGAGGTCGATGCAGCGTTCGATGATGGAGCCGGGCTTGCGGCCGATGGGTAGGGTGATGGTGCCCTCCGGCTCTGTCCCTCCCTCTACCAAAGCTCGGTAGGTTCGGTGAATCTGCCGCCGGGTCATCTGGGCAGACAGCAAAGAGGCACTGAGAGCATGACGAGCCAGCAGGAGCAGCCCGGTGGTATCCCGATCCAAACGATTGATGCAGCGATAGACGAAGGGCTCTCCTTTGCGCTGAAAATAGTCCGCCAAACCATTGGCCAGGGTATTGTCATAGTTGCCGGGAGAGGGATGGATGGGGGTATTGGCTGGCTTATTTACCACCAGCAGATCCTGGTCCTCATAGACGATAGAAAAGGAAAGGGACACCGGCCGAATATGGGGGGAGGAGTCCTCCCGGGGAAGCCGAATCTCCAGCCGGTCGCCGATGGATAGGGTCTGGTTGGAGAAGCAGGGCTGGCCGTTGCGCAGGATGCCCCCCTCTGTGCGTTTTAACTGGGTCAGCAGGTGGTGGGAATATCCCCTGCTGCGCAAAAAGAATTCAATAGTGGTACCGGCATCGGAAGCCTCTGCCTGATAATGGAAGGTTGGTCTCATGCCTCCATAGTATCGGCAAAAAGGCAAAAAGTCAAATAAAAGTGCAAGAGAATCGTTGTTGCAGGGGAAAGATCGTGTTATACTGGTTGTGGTTACGGTGTCAAGAGCCTGAGTTCGCAGCCTGCTTGCGGCACAAGGCTAGTCCCTTTAGGGGCAGTGAGAGAAGGGGAAAGGACAGAGAAACGCTATGAATACAAACGGGAATACAGGCAGGTATGTTGCCTATGTAGGGACCTATACCCATGGAAGCAGCATCGGCATTCATTTATATGACATAGATCTGGAGGAGGGGAGCCTGCAGGAGAGGAAGGTAGTTCCTGTCAACAATTCCTCCCATATCTGCCGGTCTTTGAATGGAAAGTATCTTTATTCTATTGCCGACGAGGGTGTGGCTGTCTTTGCAGTAGAGCCGGATGGGGATTTGACCCTGATTAATAAGGTGGATATTGACGGAATGAGGGGCTGTCACCTTTCGGTGGATCAGACGGGAAAGTATCTCTTTGTGGCAGGCTATCATGACGGCAAGGTGACGGTGGTTCATACCCATCACGACGGGCGTTTGGGCAGCGTGATGGATGGGGTCTTCCACAAGGGACTGGGCAGTGTGGCGGAGCGGAATTTTCGCCCCCATGTCAATTGTGTCGTGCCCACACCGGATAACCGCTTCCTCTGTGCGGTGGACAATGGCATTGACCAGGTGAAGATCTATAGGATTACGGACAATAATAAGCTGTCCCTGCGGGATATCCTGCGGTGTGCCAGAGAATCCGGGCCAAGACTCCTGCGCTTCAGCGCCGATGGCAGATATGCTTACCTGCTCTATGAGCTGTCCAACCAGGTGGAGGTCTATACCTATACCTGCGCCCCGGAGGACAAGAATCCGGTCTTTGAGAAGATTCAGTCGGTCAGCACCACTTCGGATGATGTGGACCGGATGCATGATGCTGCTTCCGGCCTTTGCCTGTCGGAGGATGGCAAGTACCTCTTTACCTCTACGGCAGGAGATAATACCGTTGCTATGTTCCGGATCGATCCCGATACCGGAATGCTGACCAAGGAA
>CAVLCU010000141.1:0-836 GCA_963661545.1 Lachnospiraceae bacterium
ATCCAGCTTCTCCTCCATGTTCATATTGCCATAGAGGTAGATATAGCTGTTGGAAGGATGGTAATATCTCCTGTGGAAATCCAGGAACTCCTCATAGGTCAGATCCGGAATGCAGGCCGGATCCCCGCCGGATTCCACCCCATAGGGGGTATCCGGAAACAGGGCACTAAAAACAGACCGGTCCAGCACCTCCTCGGGGGAGGAAAAAGCCCCCTTCATCTCATTATAAACCACCCCGTTGCAGGTGATGGGATCCTCCGCCTTCTCCAGATGATAGTGCCAGCCCTCCTGACGGAAGATTAACTCATTCTGATAGATGTTGGGATAGAATACCGCATCCAGGTAGACATCCATCAGGTTCTGAAAGTCTGCATCGTTGCAGCTGGCCACCGGAAATACCGTTTTATCCGGATAAGTCATGGCATTCAGGAAGGTATTCAATGACCCCTTGGCCAGCTCCACAAAGGGATCCTTCAGGGGAAACTTCCGAGATCCGCATAGAACCGTATGCTCAATGATATGGGCTACGCCTGTGGAATTCTCCGGCGGCGTACGAAATCCAATCTGGAAGACCTTGTTGTCATCCTCATTGGCCAGCAGGGCAATTCTGGCTCCTGTCTTCTTATGGCGCAGCAGGCTTCCATGGGCATGGACATCCTCTATCTCTTCTTCTTGTATCAGCTCATAGGCATCCAACATAGACATCTTTCCTCTTTCTCATGCATAATTCTTCTTCATCAGCTCCATCTGCTCCTTGGTCAGGGTCAGGTTGAAGCCAGCCGGATTGAAGACAAAGCCCTGGGACTCCCCCACCAGATACTTGGGCAGGTCGTCAT
>CAVLCU010000141.1:890-5672 GCA_963661545.1 Lachnospiraceae bacterium
GGTCACAGCCATCAGCCGCATCTTAGCATTCTTATTCCTGGCATTAAACTTCTGGAATTCTCCAAAATCCGTATAACAGGGCTGGAAGACCTCTCCCTTCTTATTCTTCACGTAGGGAACCTTGAACTTCTCCTCCTTGGAGCCAGGCTTGACATCCGGGGAATCCGTTACATCCACCGCTACAATGAAACGAGACCGCATGAGATTGGCTGCCATCTCCTCCTCCAGGGAACGCAGATGCTTGCGGGATTCCAGATCCCTCTCGATGGGTCTGCGCAGCTCCTGCAGGAAATAAATCGCCGTCAGCTGCAGCTGGGGATTCACCCGGGGGATCTTGTCCTTCATCAGCTGTTCCAGATTGGGGCGGGGCATCAGCTGGTCCAGGGCAACCCGTACCGGCGCTCCCACATCCTCTACCATCAGGGCATTGACCCCAATGGCATAGAGACTGGACAGAAAACCCTTAATCTGTCCATTGGGAATCTTGGCCGCTGCCAGCAGGATCTTATCCTTGGTATACTTCTTGGCAAATTCCTGGGTCATGGCCTCATCCGTAAATACGTAGACCAGGTCATCAAAGGTCTCCTCATCGCATTCCACAAAGGGAAGCTTGGTTGCCTGGGAAAAAAGGGCATAGATTGTCTCGTATTTTTCAAACTTTTTGACCAGAAAACTATTATCGATCGTCATGTATCAACCTCTTCTTGTGTCATAGATAAAGACGGGCTTGGATGTCAAAGCACCCAAACCTGCGGTTACACGGCTTGTTCCGCATCCCCATAGGGACTTCTCCAGTATAGCACAGGAAAGGGGGGATGTCCATCTCTGTGATGGGGAAGCATCCATCAGCTAAGACCAGGGGGGGACCTCCACCGCCTTCTTCCGGGTGAAAGGCCTGCCCCTCCCAAACAGATGGGAGATAGGGCCACCGAAAAAAGGGGGCGGATCAGACGATGGTGTCTTCTCCGCCCCCTTCCTGGGGCTATCTCTTATCTCTTTCGTCTCAGGCTAATCCAGGCCTACCCTCTCGGGCTTCCCTGGGAGGACTTGTCCTCGCCTGCTCTTCTCAATCCTGTCCGTACAGGGCAATGAGCTTGTTGAGGTAAGCATATCTGTTCTGAGCTTCCTTCTCAGACTGCTCAAAGAGTCTGGCGGCCTTCTCAGGATTGGCACGTTTCAGAGAGTTGTAACGTACTTCTCCATCCAGGAAGTCCTGATAGGACTCGGTAGGTGCCTTGGAATCCAGGCTGAAGGCTGCCTTGCCCTCTGCCTTCAGAGCCGGGTTGTAGCGGAACAGGTGCCAGTAACCGGACTTTACAGCCAGCTCTTCCTCGGTCTGAGCCTTGCTCATACCCTTCTTGATACCGTGGTTGATACAAGGAGCATAGGCAATCACCAGGGAGGGTCCCGGATAAGCCTCTGCCTCTGCCAGAGCCTTCACGGTCTGGTTGAAGTCAGCACCCATAGCGATCTGGGCTACATAAACATAACCGTAGCTCATGGCGATGGAGGCCAGGTCCTTCTTCTTCACTTCCTTGCCGCCTGCAGCAAACTGGGCGATGGCACCGGTAGGAGTAGCCTTGGAGGACTGACCGCCGGTATTGGAATATACCTCCGTATCGAATACCATGATATTGATGTCTCTTCCGCTGGCCAGCACGTGGTCTACGCCGCCGAAGCCGATATCATAGGCCCATCCGTCACCACCGAATACCCACTGGGACTTCTTAGCCAGGAAATCCTTGTCCTTTACAATGGCCTTGCAGGTATCGCAGTCGATGCCCTCCAGAGCAGCTACCAGCTTATCGGTAGCGATGCCATTCTCTGCACCCTTTTCAAAGGTATCCAGCCAATTCTGACAAGCTTCCTTGACCTCATCAGAGGCCTTTTCATTGGCAGCTACTTCCTCTACCTTCAGCTTCAGACCATCCCTCAGGGCTCTCTGAGCCAGCAGCATACCATAACCGAACTCGGCATTATCCTCGAAGAGGGAGTTACACCATGCGGGTCCCTTGCCTGCCGCATTTACCGTATAAGGGGTAGAGGGAGAAGAGTTACCCCAGATGGAAGAACATCCGGTGGCATTGGCAATATACATTCTGTCTCCAAAGAGCTGGGTGATCAGCTTGGCATAAGGTGTCTCACCGCAGCCTGCGCAGGCGCCGGAGAACTCAAGCAGGGGCTGCTTGAACTGGCTGCCCTTTACGCTGGCTTCCTTGAACTTGGCAATCACATCCGTCTTCTCCGGAAGGGTTACCGCATAATCGAAATACTTCTGCTGATCCAGGGTCTGCTCCAGAGCTTCCATAGCCAGAGCCTTGGCCCCCTTCTTGCCCGGGCATACATTGACGCAGGAACCGCAGCCTGTACAATCCAGGGAGGAAATAGCCATGGAGAACTGATATCCCTCCATACCTGTCATCTTCAGGGTCTTCATGCCTTCCGGAGCCTTGGCAGCCTCTTCCTCGGTCATAGCAACCGGACGAATGACTGCATGGGGACATACATAGGCACATCTGTTACACTGGATACAATTCTCGGGATTCCAAACCGGAACATCTACGGCAATACCCCGCTTCTCATAAGCGGCAGCGCCGGAGGGGGTGGAACCGTCTACATATTCCTTGAAGGCAGATACCGGAAGAGAGTTACCCTCCTGGGCGCTTACCTTGCTCTGGATCGTATTAACAAAATCTACCACATCCTGACGGCCGGAGCTGGCATGGATCATGTCAAGCCCCTGATCCTCTGCATTCTTCCAGCTCTCCGGAACCTTCACCTCTACTGCCTGCTTGGCTCCCTCATCGATGGCAGCCCAGTTCTTCTGTACCACATCATCGCCCTTACGTCCATAGGTAGCCTTGGCAGCTGCCTTCATCAGCTCGATGGCATTCTCCTCGGGAATGATATTGGCCAGCTTGAAGAAAGCGGACTGGAGGATGGTATTGATCCGGGTGGGTCCCATGCCGGTCTCGATACCGATCTTGACACCGTCGATGGTATAGAACTTGATATTGTGGTTGGCGATAAAGGCCTTCACCTGACCCGGCAGATGCTTCTCCAAACCTTCCATATCCCATGCGCAGTTCAGCAGGAAGGTGCCGCCGTCTACCAGCTCCTGTACCATGTTATACTTGGTTACATAGGAAGGATTGTGGCAGGCCACGAAGTTAGCCTTGTGGATCAGATAGGTGGACTTAATGGGTTTCTTGCCAAAACGCAGGTGGGACATGGTAACGCCGCCTGACTTCTTGGAATCATAATCAAAGTATGCCTGGGCATACATATCCGTATTATCACCGATGATCTTGATGGAGTTCTTGTTGGCGCCTACGGTACCGTCAGCACCCAGACCCCAGAACTTACAGTTGATGGTTCCCTCGGGTGTCGTTACCAGGGGAGCCCCCTCTGCCAGAGACAGGTTGGTGACATCGTCCACGATACCGATGGTAAATACCTTCTTCTGCGTATTCTCATATACAGCTACGATCTGAGCCGGTGTGGTATCCTTGGATCCCAAGCCATAGCGGCCGGAGAATACCGGAATCTGATCAAACTTGGACCCCTTTAAGGCTGCTACCACATCCAGATACAGAGGCTCGCCCATAGCGCCGGGCTCCTTGGTTCTGTCAAGGACAGAGATCTGCTGTACAGAATCCGGAATGGCATCGATGAGAGCCTGAGCAACGAAAGGTCTGTAAAGGCGAACCTTTACCACACCAACCTTCTTGCCGGCAGCCATCAGGTAGTCGATGGTCTCTTCGATGGTGTCACATACAGAACCCATGGCAATAATCACATGGTCTGCGTCTGCTGCACCATAGTAATTGAACAGCTTATAATCGGTGCCGATCTTCTCATTTACCTTGTCCATATACTTCTGAACAATGGCCGGAAGGGCATCATAGTAGGGATTGCAAGCCTCCCTTGCCTGGAAGAAGATGTCAGGATTCTGGGCAGATCCTCTCTGGCAGGGATGGTTGGGATTCAGGGCATGTCTGCGGAAGGCATCAATGGCATCCATGGGAGCCATATCCTTGAGATCCTCATAATCCCAGGTCTCAATCTTCTGGATCTCATGGGAGGTACGGAAGCCGTCAAAGAAGTTAATGAAGGGAACCTTGCCCTCCAGAGCTGCGCAATGGGCAACGGGAGTCAGATCCATAACCTCCTGAACGGAAGACTCGCACAGCATAGCTGCACCGGTCTGACGGCAGGCATATACATCAGAATGATCGCCGAAAATAGACAGAGCATGGCTGGCCAGGGCTCTGGCAGATACGTTAAATACCGCCGGAAGCTGCTCACCGGCAATCTTGTAGAGATTGGGGATCATCAGAAGGAGTCCCTGAGAAGCTGTATAGGTGGTGGTCAGAGCACCGGCGGACAGAGAACCATGCACGGCTCCGGAAGCACCTGCCTCGGACTGCATCTCTGTGATCTGCACCTCATGTCCGAAAATGTTCTTTCTGCCCTGCACCGCCCACTCGTCGGTAGCCTCAGCCATAGGTGAGGACGGGGTAATAGGGTAAATAGCTGCCACGTCAGTATATGCATAGGAAGCATGTGCTGCTGCGTGGTTACCGTCCATGGTTTTCATTTTTCTCGCCATCTTAGTATATCCTCCTTGAACAATACTACATTTACACATATGTCGTAATTATAGCACCGAATTTTCATGATGTCCACGTCAAAAGATGTATTTTCCCAGAAACAAGCCCCAGAGTGTTACTGTACAGACGCTAGCCAGAACGAGTCGCCATAAATCTAACTGCTGATTAT
>CAVLCU010000142.1:0-5653 GCA_963661545.1 Lachnospiraceae bacterium
GATCGTAGATTCGGCCGGAGATATGCAGGTGGTCTTCGTGAATCGGCCGCCGGATGATACGGATGCCGTTTTGAATGAAAATGTGGTATATGTGGGATCGGATGAAATGACCTCCGGCTATTTCCAGGGACAGGCCTTATCCGATTATTTCAAGGAGCAGGGAAAGACTGAAGTAAAATATATCCTGATCCAGGGAACCCTGGGGCAGGTTGCCACCACCAACCGCACCCTTTCCCTCCTGCAGGCCTTTGAGGATAATGGAATCCAGGCGGAAGAAGCAACGGCACCTCTGGTGGCAGATTGGGATCGGGCGACGGCACAGGATATGATTACCCCTCTTTTGACCACTATTGCGTATGACTGTATTGTAGGAAACTGTGATGCTTTAGCTTTGGGTGCCATTGAGGCTATGAAATCTCAGGGAATTGATCCCTCATCGGTGCCCGTGGTGGGCATTGATGCCACCACAGATGGCAGACAGGCCATCCACGATGGAAGCCTCTATATGACCGTATTCCAGAATGCCAAGGGCCAGGGGTACGGCTCCCTGATGGCAGCGGCCAACCTGGTCAGAGGCAATGCCGTGAATGAAGGAACCTCCTGGGAGTTGGATGAAACAGGGCATATTATATGGATTCCCTTCGAACCTGTGAACATAGATAATGTAGAGGAATACGATCATTATGAGCTAAGTTAGGGCGCCAGTGCGGGGCAGTCAATTATCACTTGCGGAGATGATAGTCAGCTGGCTTTCCTCTGGGAAGGAGGCAGTCAGCTGACTTTCCTCTGTGATGGTGAGGACAAGCGGCTGGCTTTCCTGCATTGTGGGGAGGGCAGCCCCCCTGCAGGCTTAGGACACACGGAATAAGAGGTGAAGGGATTGAAGGAAGAATATATTCTGGAGATGCATGATATCGTCAAGGAATTTCCAGGGGTGCGGGCTCTGGACGGGGTTCAGCTGAAGGTTCGGCCCGGAACGGTACATACCCTGATGGGGGAAAATGGAGCGGGAAAATCTACTTTGATGAAGTGCCTCATCGGCATCCAGCCGGTGACATCGGGCAAGATCCTCTATAAGGGAAAAGAGGTGAGCTACAAGTCTACCCAGGAAGCATTAAAGGACGGAATATCCATGATTCATCAGGAGCTTTCCCCGGTCTATGAGCGTTCCGTCTGCGATAATGTATGGCTGGGAAGGGAACCCAAGAAGGGTCTTTTGGTGGATCATAAGAAAATGTATCAGGACTGCCTGGAGCTTTTTCAGTGCATGGGGCTAAATATTGACCCCAATGAAAAGATGAAGCATCTGACGGTGGCCAAGATGCAGATGGTGGAGATCGTCAAGGCAGTATCCTACGATTCCTCCATTGTTATCATGGATGAACCCACCTCTGCTCTGACAGAGGCAGAAGTGGAGGACTTATTTCAGATCATACGGGATCTGAAGAAAAAGGGAGTTGCGATCATCTATATTTCCCATAAGATGGACGAAATCTTCCGGATCAGCGACGAAATTACCGTGTATAGGGATGGAAAGTATATTGCCTCGGATCAGGTGGAGAACCTGACCCAGGATAAATTGATTCAGCTGATGGTTGGTCGTGAGATTAAGGATATGTTCCCCAAGGTGGCCTGTCCCATTGGGGAGGTTGTGTTAAGCGTAGAACATTTATCTGCCGGACGTATGGTGCAGGATGTCTCCTTCACCCTGCGTAAAGGTGAAATTCTGGGATTTGCCGGGCTGGTGGGAGCCGGGCGAACAGAAACCATGGAGACCATCTTCGGAATGCGCAAAAAGACCTCCGGCAGGCTGATAAAGAATGGAGAAGAATTGGAGATCAAGAGCCCTAAGGATGCCATCCGGCATCATATCAGTCTTTTGACAGAGGATCGGAGGGGCAATGGGATCGTGGGTCTGCTCAGTGTCCGGGAGAATCTGGTGCTGGCCAAGCTCAACCTTAATGCCTATGGGATGCCTCTGAACAATAAGCAGATGCGGATAGATGCTCAGGAATATATAGATAAGATACGGATTAAAACTCCTACCATGGAGAGTCCTATTCAGAATCTGTCCGGCGGCAATCAACAGAAGGTTCTGGTAGGAAGATGGCTGCTGACGGATCCAGATGTCCTGATTGTGGATGAACCCACCAGGGGTATCGATGTGGGAGCTAAGTCGGAGATACACGCCCTCCTGTCAGAGTTGGCTGGTCAGGGTAAGGCCATTATCGTAGTGTCCTCGGAGCTGCCGGAGCTGCTGGGGGTGGCTGACCGCATTGTGGTCATGCATGAGGGTCATGTCAGCGGCATTGTGGAACGGTCGGAATTCTCCCAAGAATTGATCATGAAATATGCGACTTCCCACGGGGCGGAAGGGATTGAGGGATAAAGGAGGCAAGCAAATGAGCATAAAAGCAAGGAAAATAGTATCGGATCATTTGATGTGGTTCTTACTGATTGTGCTGGTCATTCTGGTAAGCATCATTAACCCCAAGTTTTTGAGCATAGGCAACCTGAGAACCCTTCTGACCGGAGAATCCATCAAGGGAATCATGGCCTTCGGTGTGGGGTTTGCCATTTTGACTCGAGGAATTGACCTGTCAGTGGGAGCCTCCGCAGCTTTGATCGCCTGCGTGACCGGTGCTTTGGTTCAGCCTGTTGATCTGGCCACCAAGGCTCTGCCCAACCTGGAAATCCAGTTTCCGGCATTTTTCTCCATTATCATTGGTATCCTGATGGGTGTCGGAATCGGTGCAGCCCAGGGCTTCTTGATTGCATATACCAAGATGCCGGCCTTTATCGCAACCCTGGGGGGACAGCTGATCTGCCGTGCCGCTGCAAAGATCTTCACCACCCGACCGGTTTCCAATCTGTCTGACAGCTATCGTTTTCTGGGCAGCGGAAAGGTCGGCCCCATCCCCATGATCGTGCTTGTATTTGCGCTTGTTCTGATCCTGGCCAGCTTCATACTGAACCAAACTCGTTTCGGCAAGAGCCTCTATGCCATAGGAGGCAATGACCAGGCAGCCCGGGTTGCGGGCATCAATGTGGAGAGAAATCTGGTCCTGACCTATGTCTGGTGCGGTGCCTGTGCCGCCCTGGGGGGGATTCTCCTGGCAGGCCGCGCAGGTTCTGCAGACCCTGCCAATTCCGGTCTCAACTATGAGTTGGACGCTGTAGCGGCGGCCACCGTGGGCGGTACCTCCCATACCGGAGGAATCTGTCGGGTATCCGGTATCTTAAGTGGTATCCTGATTTTGGGAGTCATCAACAACGGTCTGGTCTTGATTGGCGTTAATGACAACTACAGCAACATTATTAAGGGAATCATCATCGTAGGATCGGTTGCTATCGATATGAGAAAGAATGCCAGGAAGGCATAGGATCAGAGAAAGTACCACGGCAAAGCCCGCCTTGTCTGTTTGGGACAAGGCGGGCTTTGTTTTTATGCTGTTGGCAGCAGCAAAGGCTACTTTCGATTATGCTTTGCGGTATCCGCACTTGGGGCAGAGGCCAGTTTCATCCAGGGCAATGCCGCACAGGGGGCAGCGGTCCAGTTCCAGATGAGAGGGGAACTCCGCAGAAGCCGCATTGACTCCGCTGGTGAAGGTGAGCTTGACAATGTTCAGCTTGTCCTTCAAAAGGTCGTAGACAATCTTAATCATGCCTTCCACGGTCATGGTCTCCTTGGTTACCACCAGGCGGCAGTCCGGATAAGCAGTTGCCAGCTCTGTCTGGAAGGCGGGTCCCTTCATGCTGTTGTTGGGATGCCCCTCCTTGATGCCTTGCTCCTCGTAGACCTTGAGAATGGCAGGCAGGATGGGGTCGTCCTGGCGCAGAATCAATGCATGGTCAAAATTCTTCAATATATCCCATGCGGTCTTCTGAATCTCGTTGCAGGGGAATACCATGTTCACCCCTTCGTTGATGGAACCCTCCACCTCGATGGTGAGAATGCCGGTATGGCCGTGAAGATACTGGGCTTCTCCCTTGAAACCGTAGAAACGATGGGCATACTGCAGATCCAGTTTCGTGATACTTCTCATAGTCAAGCTCCTTTCATTTGTGGGGGTGACAGCGACAGCCGTCATGGGGGTCAGATCGTTGCTCTAGCTATACATATTTCGTAAATAGGAATAATTCTTAATATTATTATAGTAATAGTTCCTATTATTGTCAAGGGTTTTTTGATTGTTTTTTTCTTGCTGGAAAAGAGGCCGCCGCTATCTTCCCATAGTTGACGTTAGGAAGAAAATAGGATAAAATGCAATTAGTTGCAGATTATCCTAAAAACGGAGGCGCACGATGGACTACATTACAAGAGAGTTGGAAAGGAAGTTTTTGAAACTCAACGGTTTCTTTAAGGTCATTTTGGTGACGGGGGCAAGGCAGGTCGGTAAAACGACAATGCTGAAGCATCTGGCAGAGAGCGGCAGGACCTATGTTACAATGGATAATACAATGACCAGAGAGCTTGCACAGACGGATCCGGTGTTGTTTTTCCAGACCTATAAGCCGCCGATTCTGATTGATGAGGTACAGAAAGCCCCGGAATTGTTGGAACAAATGAAAGTCATTTGTGATGAAAGTGATGAAAAGGGGCTTATCTGGCTTACTGGTTCACAGCAGTACCAGATGATGAAAAAGGTGCGTGAGACCCTCGCCGGAAGAATTGGTATTTTAGAGCTCTATGGCCTATCTGCAAGGGAAAAGGCGGGGCTTGTGTTCGATACCGAATTGGATTTTTCCCTGGGCACCTTGCAGGCAAGACAGCGGAAACTCCCCAAGAACGATGTGATGCAGGTGTTTCATGACATTTGGGAGGGTGGCATGCCCCAGGTTCAGGGTGTGGAGGATGAATTTAGGCAGGAGTATTTCAACTCCTATATTGAAACGTATCTGATGCGTGATGTTACCGAGGCGGGAGGCATTACCAATGCGGTACGCTTTCGTAAATTCCTTGTGGGATGTGCATCCCTTGTATCGGAGCAGGTTAATTACTCCACACTGGCGGAGTCTGCTGACATTTCACCGAATACGGCCAAGGAATGGCTGAGGGTGCTCGTGGGGCTTCATATTGTCTATTTGCTTGCGCCATATTCCAACAATGAACTCAAGCGCCTCAGCAAAACACCGAAGCTGTACTTCTGCGATACGGGGCTTTGCGCCTATCTCTCCATGTGGCTGACACCGGATACCTTGCGCAATGGTGCGGCAAGTGGTCATTATTATGAGAACTATGTTGTGATGGAACTTGTCAAGAACTATGCCTATGCAAAATCCAAGGTGAATCTTACCTATTACAGAGATTCCAATGCCAGAGAGATTGATTTATTTGTTGAGGAAAACAATGTCATCCATCCGCTGGAAATCAAAAAGAGTGCCGTCCCCGATCGACGGGAGGTCAAAAAATACAGTGTGATTGATAAGGCCTCCTTGCATCGGGGAAACGGGGGTATCATCTGTATGTGCGAGGAACCCATACCGATTGATGCAGATAATTGCTATATCCCAAGCAATTTAATCTAAAAGGATGGTTTGGGTGTCAAAACACCCAAACCTTTGGTTACAGTGCGCCTGGCGGCGCACGTTTCTAACGGGTGAAAGTCCCGAATCCGCCCGGTAGTGGGAAGGATATAGCCGAAGGCAAGGG
>CAVLCU010000143.1:0-5607 GCA_963661545.1 Lachnospiraceae bacterium
CTTGCCCGTCCGATGTCTGCGCAGCTGTGCAAGCGAGCTTGCCCATCTGTGCATCCGCCGTCCGGGGCTTTCAGAGTAAAACGTTTCATAAAATTGGTTCAATAATTAATGGCTTTGATTCCGTTGTTGCCGGGGGGCGGTCAGGATATAGTAAGGGGGACAGCAGAAGAGCCTGGCTTTGAGGCAGATTCAGTTTTTAAGGAGGAAAATGGAATGTATGGACAGGATTTTAAGTATTTTAACCTTTTGGACATCTTCAAGAACCGGGAGAAGGTAGAGGGGACGGGGGAGTGTGTTGCTGTTTATGATTATACCGATTTCAACATGCGCTGGATTGAACCCCCCATCCCCATCTACTTTATTTCAACGGTAGATGAACGGGGCAATGGCAATGTGGCTCCCATTTCTCTGGGAACCTGCTGCTGGGGGGAGCATCCCTGGGGCAGACATTACTATACCATCGGTGTGCAGCATACCCGTGATACCAACCGCAACCTGAAGCTTACCAGGGAGTGCGTCATCAGCTATTGCAATGCCAGGCAGCTCAAGTCCTCTACCATTGCCTGCTGCCCCCTGCCCTATGGAATCAGCGAGATGGATGTGGCCAAATTTACTCCTCTTCCCTCCAAGCAGGTAAAGCCTTGCGGGATCAAGGAGTGCATTTCCAACCTGGAAGCTAAAGTCATCGATATGGTCGAGGTATCCAATACCACCATTTTCGTGGTAGAGATTGTGGGCATGAGCGTTGACCGGCAGGCTCTGGAGGATGACAGACATACCAAGTATCAGCTGGGGATCGGGGGTACGGATCTGGTATTTGAGATGTCCCTTACCGGCAGCCCGGCCCGCATGAACTACGGGGTAATTGATCAGAATAGAATTATGCCCTGTCCCTCCACCATCGGTGACGAGAAGGATTGGAAGGGAACCTTTGAGTCCTGGATGCTCTCAGAGCTTCACAGGGGACGTATCAATAAGAAGGAATACAAGAAGCTTCTGCTCCTAAATAAGAACTGGATCCGCAACCCTGACCCCACGGGAAATGCTGCAGTTAAGGAGGAGCTGACGAATCTGCTGCGGGATATGGTTTGGCGTCCCATCCAGGACAATGATTACGAACGCAAGAATGATGTCCAGGCCAGAAAAGAGCATAACTATATCCGCCAGTCTGTGGGCTATTATGACTTCACCCATGAATTAATGGAAGTAACCGGCAAGGATGCTGCCTCCTTCCTGGATCGGCTTTTGGTCGGCGGAGTCAGCAAGATCAAGCCCTGTGGCGCCAAATATATGACCATGTTGAATCCCCAGGGCATTATTATCGATGACCTTATCGTATTCCGTCCAAAAGAGGATACCTACTGGGTGTCCACCTTGAAGATCGACAAGATGTTCATCTGGTTTGATCACAACAGGAAGCCGGAAGAGGAGGTCTCCTACCGGGAAATCACCGATGAGAAGACCATGTACTCTGTGCAGGGTCCCAACTCTCGCAAGGTATTGGATAAGATCCTGAAAAATTCCATCCGTGACCAGAAATTCTATACCATCCACGACAATGCCATTGAGGGCAAGGCAGTAAAGATCGCCCGCTGTGGTTATACCGGAGAATTAGGTTATGAAATCTACTGCGACCCGGATGACGAGGTAATGATCGAAAACAAGCTGGAGGAAGCAGGTCTGGAGTACAACATCCAAAGGATTACCACCGATGTAATCGTCACCAGCCTTCCCAAGGAGAAGGGCTATGTTCTGATGAGTGATCTGGAGCGATTGAATCCCCTGGAGGCCGGATTTGAATGGACCATTGACTGGAGCAAGGATTTCATCGGAAAGGCTGCCCTGGACAAGATCAAGGCCGAAGGCGGTCCCACCCAGACCATGATGGGCTTCACGATCGACGATCCGAAGGCGGTTCTTCAGCATGAATGTAATGTTCTCAAAGACGGAAAAGGAATTGGCCGGATCAACAGTTATACCTACGGATATACGGTGGAAAAGATCATCGGATATTGCATGATCAACAAAGATGCCGCTAAGCCGGGAGACACGGTAAGCATCCACGGCTATAAGGCTCTTCTGACCGACCGTATTTTCTATGACCCGGAAAATAAAAGAATCAAAGGGGGGGAATCAGCATGAGAATCGGCTTTAACGAAGCAAACAGCAAGGGCTGCCCGGGGCATTCTGTCCGGAAGGACCTGGAACTGTGTGACCAATATGGCTTTGACCTGATCGATATCCAGTCGGAATGTCTGGACCGAGATCTGCAGGCAGGAAAGATTACGCTGGAGGAGATGGGAGATTTCTTCGCCACCCACCATCTGAAGATGGCCTCTTACAATGCCCTTTGCTCTTTTAATATGAAATCCACCCCCCAGGAAAAGGAGGCCGTCCTGGATCAGCTCAGGGAAATTGTCCGCCGCTGCAAAATCCTGGGCTGCGGCATGGTGGTAGTAGTCCCCACCATGGACATTACCTGGCCCGCCTCCATCGACGAAATCAAGAAAGACACGGTGGAAGTGCTTCAATCCATGCTGCCCATTGTGGAACCGGAGGGAATCCGGCTCTCCATCGAGTTTGTCGCCTCTCCCACCATGACCATCAACCGCTTTGATGAAGCATATGATATCATCCGGGAAGTCAATCATCCTCTGGTAGGATTGACGGTAGATGAATATCACTTCCGCAATATGGGATCCACCTGGGAAGCTCTGGAGAAGGCTGACGGCTCCAGGATCTTCGTATGGCACCTGAACGGGTGCCAGCATGTACCCCTGGGGGCTTCCTACAATACAGACGCTGTCCGTCTGTGGCCGGATGATGAGAAGGATTGCCTGGATCACAAGAGAATGGCAGATACCCTAAAAAAAATCGGCTTCAGCAAGGATAATTGCATCATTGAGATTTTCCGTCCGGAATATTGGAAGCTCTCTCAGGAGGAGAATATAGCGAAATCCGCAGAGATTACAAAGGCACACGTTGCGAAATACTGGGATTGATGGTCCCTTTGGAAGCTGCTGCCTTGCTGATAAAGGATCAGTAAGGCAGCAGCTCTCTTTTTCGGCGATTTGCACCTCCAGGGAAGAGAAATCCCCCTGACTCTTGAAAAAATAAACAAATTACGGTATGCTCATATTGGTTTTAATGGGAGCTCCTACTGTAAGGGCTCCCCCTCATCAAAAAGGAAAGCTTGGGATTCGTATGGCAACCATGAAAGATGTCGCCAAAGCGGCAAATGTATCTATAGCAACCGTGTCCAACATTATCAATGGCAAGTTTACCACCCGAAATGACACCTATTTCCGGGTGCAGCAGGCCATTCAGGATTTGAATTATCATCCGAATTTCTCTGCCCGTAATCTACGCTCCAATAAGGCCAGGCTATTGGGGGTAATCCTGCCCAAAATGAACGAATTCTATTCCGAGATCTATGACGGAATTGTATCTGCTTTAAGGGGTTCCAACATGTATCCGGTATTGAAGCTGCATTCGGACAGTGTCATGATGGAAAAGTCTATCCTGGAGGAGTTTATGTCGATCGGGGTCTCGGGAATTATTTTCGTCCCCTCCAGCTGCCGGGAAATCAGCAAAAAATATCAGGAGATTCAATATCAGCAGATCCCCATTCTTTTGATGGAACGGGATATTCCCGGCATATCCTGCAGCAAGATTCTATTTGACAACTCTGCCTTGCTGGAAAGGGAATTGGACAAGTGGCTGGTGCAGAAGCGGGATCCGGTTCTCCTTCGATTGGAGGAAGATTATCTGTCAGAAGCAGAAGCTACACATTTATTTCAGAAAAAATATCCCCAGGGAAGCATCATAAAGGTAAAACCCCATAAAGACTATATGTTTTGCAGGATGGTGGAGTTGATGTCCGCCTCCTGGGACTCCGGAAAGGTCATTTTGGCAACCAATGCAGATATTGCCAATAGTGCCTTTGACGCCAGCGCCATGATGGGATTTTCCAACCAGATCTATGCTTTAACCGGCTCCAGCTGGAGGGTCTGCAAGGATACCGGCCGTCTTCACCGCCTGGAGCAAAACAGCTATCGATGCGGTTATATGGCTTCTGAACGGATCCGGGAATGCATCAATGAAGAGGAATATGACACCAATCAGATCCTTCAAGTAGAACCCATCCGGGTTCCTCACAAGGCTCTCATCGACGAGAAAAGACTGCAGGAAGCAGAGACGATTCGGATTCTGGTATTGGACTGCGAAGCAGTCACGGCTCTGGAGCAGCTATCTGTGGAGATGCAAAAGCGCAGCGGATGCCATTTTGATTTTGATAAGAAAAGCTATGGTCAGCTGAGTGCAGAAATCGACAAGGTCATGCAGGGGGACTGCGATTACGATATCTTAATGATCGACAAACCCTGGATCCAACGCTGCTTTGATGCCAAAATATTCCTAAATCTGGGAAATGAATTTGGCAGGGAGATCTTCGGCGCCTATCCGGATTTCGTTACGAAGGTCATGTATGAAAACAAATTCAGGCCCTGTTGTATTCCTTTTGTGGTAGGGGTACAGGCCATTTACTATCGTTCGGATTTATTTAAGGACAAAAAGATCCGAGATGAATATTGGATGCGGTACGAAGTAGAATTGGACAAGCCAACCAACTGGCTGGCCTACAACCGCCTGGTGGCCTTTTTTACGAATTTTAAACATGGCGATACTGTCTTTGCCCATGGCACCATGGTAGCCAGCGCAGATGAGATCGGTCTTGTGGGGGAGTTTCTTCCGAGGCAATGGGCCTTTAATGGCAGTATGCTGGATTCCTACGGACATCTGGCCTTATCCTCCCCCGCCAACGAACGTGCCCTGGCCAATCTGGTGGAAACCTATGGATATACAGACCCCCTTCTATTGGGAAAAGTTCGGGATGAAGAGCTTTTTGCCGGCTTGCTTTCCGGGAAAATTCCCCTGGCCATTGGTTTTTCCAATCATTATCATCCCAATGCAGCAGCAGACAATACATACGACCAGCTGATCGAGTCATTGCCTTTGCCAAGGCACCGGGCTATGGTAGGTGGTTATCTTTTGGGCATCAGCAAAACGACCCAAAAGGAAGAAGCATGCAGGGAATTTTTGAAATTGGTCATGAGCGATTATGCCTCCCTTGCCTTAATGCGCATGCAGGGTTTTGTTCCCACCACAGCCGTATACAAGAATGACTACCTCAGCCGTATCAACCGCTGGATGGAACTGATGAAACTGGTATCCGCCAATCGATGCACCCGGGAGGAAATACGGACGCATCTGGGCAGTTATATCCCCAACGAAGAGATGGATATCCTCCTGGCAGACATGATCCGACGGGCATTTCAAGGCGATCCGATCCGGGAATTATTAGAAGAGACGGAACAGAATATTTACAGCCGCATTTATCAATGAAGACGCAGGCCCCCTGTCTTTGAGAAAGATAGGGGGCTTTTTTTCCCTTTAGGAGCTTGCCCCTCAGCCCGGCTGCTTGTCGGCCTTGGATGATTCCGTCTCACCACGTACGAAAGCCGACTGCTCCGCGCTACGCGCTCCCGCAGTCGCCGCCAGTATCCGCAATCCGGACTATCGTCCTACTTGCGGATACTGGCTTGCCCG
>CAVLCU010000144.1:0-5593 GCA_963661545.1 Lachnospiraceae bacterium
GAATAAAATTATAAAAAAATTTTTACAGTAGTCCACACATACAACATTTTCATTTGTCAAAAAAAGCCGAAAACCCTTATATTTACAGGGCTTTCGGCTCTTTGCTTTCATCCAAGTGTCGAAGACGGGATATAAGCTCCTTTTTCTCAAGCCATTGCGTGAAAAAACAGGGCTTGATATCCTAACATCATTAGGATAAAATAATCCTAATGATGTTAGGAAGGGGGTTTTCTCATTGTTTCATAAAGGTTTGAACAAAGAGCTTCTGATTAAAGTCTCAAAAGAACTGATCGAAGAAAAGGGGATTTCTGCCTTTTCCATGCGTGCACTGGCAGAAAAGCTGGGGGTTAAAACAGCATCGCTTTACACGCATATTGAGAGCATGGACGCTCTATTTACCGAAGTCGGATTATCCTCACTGAAGGATCAGAAGCTTACACAGCTTGCCGCCATTGACAGCAAATATGGGGATGAGGCTATTTTGGCTCTGGCTGAAGCTTACCGCGCTTTTGCCAAAGCACATCCTGCACTCTACCAATTCATCATGCAGATGCCGATGGGCAAAGACGAGACGCTGCGAACTGCCGCAGCGATCACCGCTGAGCCCTCCATGCAGGTTCTGCAAGATTATCCCATCCCTGAGGAAGGCCGTATGCACTGGCAGCGAGTCCTGCGTGGTGTGATGCACGGATTCGTCTCCCAGGAAGCATCCGGCTATTTCTCCCATTATCCTGTTGATTTAGAAGAAAGCTACCGCCTTGCCATTCAGTGCGTCATCGACGGTCTGCATAGGGAGGCTCTGCAATATGAATGCTGAACGAACATCTCTTTTCTCTGAAGCCCCGGTACAAAAGGCTGTTCTGACACTGGCAATTCCCACAGTCATAAGTCAGCTCATCACCGTGGTCTACAACATGGCGGATACCTTCTTTATCGGACGGCTGAATGATCCGCTGCAAGTAGCGGCGGCAACCATCGCCATGCCATGCTTCGTGTTGCTGACCGGATTCTCCAATCTGTTTGGCCTGGGTGGCTCCAGCCTGATCTCCCGCTGCCTTGGCACCGGCAACCAGGAGAAAGCGCGGCATTGCGCCTCCTTTTGCATCTGGACAGGCGCGGCAGTCGCCTTGCTTTACGGAATAGCCTTCCTTCTGCTGGAACCGCTCTTGTTCCCGATTCTCGGAGCCAGTGCAGATACCTGGGAGTATTGTCGCCAGTATACTTTCTGGACGATTGGCATCGGTGCAGTGCCAACCGTGATGAATGCGGAACTGGCACATCTCATCCGCGCCGAAGGCTATTCCAGACCTGCAGGCTTCGGTGTGGCCTTCGGGGGTATTCTGAACATCCTCCTCGATCCGGTCTTTATTTTTGTATTCCAAATGAACATCGAGGGCGCAGCCATTGCCACCATGCTCTCCAACCTGATCGCCATGGGATATTTTTTCGGCTTTCTCTATCACATTCGAAAAAATACGGTGATCACGCCAAATCTGAAAGAGTTTTCTCTTGGGCAGCATATCCCCACCGAGGTTTTGAGTGTCGGTCTGCCAGGATTTCTGATGACAATGATGGCGACGATTTCCAACGCGGCTCTCAACCATATAGTTGCTAAGTGTTCTGATACTGCCATCGCGGGCATGGGCATTGCCAAAAAAATCGACTCTCTCGCCTACGCCATCGCACAGGGCATGACCCAGGGAACCTTGCCCCTGATCGGCTACAACTATAGCTCCGGCAATCATAAACGGATGAAGACAGCCATCAAGATGGCCTTTGCGTACAGCTTCCTTGTCGCCAGTGTCGGAGCCCTTCTCCTTTGGACGCTGGCAGCGCCCATCTCCCATTGCTTCATCGCAGATGCGGAAACAGTTCGCTACGGGCAGGGCTTCTTAAAGATCATCTGCCTTGCCTGCCCTACCACGGCGGTCAACTTCATGGTTATCACCGTCTTCCAGGCAATCGGCAAAAAGATTCAGCCCCTCGGTCTGTCCCTGCTGCGCAAGGGCAGTCTGGACGTGGTATTCATGCTGATTTTGAATCAAACGGTCGGTGTTTTCGGCATCGCATGGGCAACGCCCCTTGCTGACTGGATCGCCTTCGCAATCTCCGTCTCACTGATTGTGCCACAGCTGCGGCAGCTCAGAAACCAATAGAGGCGCTTGTTTAAATTCCCTCAAAGCAAAACTGCTCACCGTGATTCGCTCAGGCTTTTGACACTGTAACCAACTTTCACAGTGGAAATTCCTCTTTCCCCTTGACTTTGCAATCGTTATAGAGTTTATATTATAGGAGCATGAGAAAATAAAGGCAAGGAAGGAAGAAACCCACAATGGAAAAGAACTTAACCACCGGCAGCGTATTCAAAAATGTCATTCTGTTCTCTCTGCCCTACTTACTCTCCTATTTCTTGCAGACACTCTACGGGATGGCCGACCTCTTTATTGTCGGGCAGTTCGAAGGGGTTGCCAGCACAACCGCTGTATCCATCGGCTCACAGGTGATGCATATGCTCACGGTAATGATCGTGGGACTTGCCATGGGAACGACGGTGAGCATCGGGCAAGCCATCGGTGCGGGAGATCACAGGCAGGTCACCAGGGATGTGGGCAACACCGTGACACTCTTTATGGCAGTGTCGGTCTCGCTGATGACGGTTTTGCTTGTGCTGGTGCATCCCATTGTTTCGGCAATGTCCACTCCGACGGAAGCGGTAAAAGGGACGGCGGCATATCTGACTATCTGCTTTATCGGCATCCCCTTTATTACAGCATATAACATTATCAGCTCCATCTTCCGGGGTATGGGGGACAGCAAAAGCCCCATGTACTTTATCGCCATCGCCTGTGCCGCCAACATCGGCTTAGATTATCTTTTTATGGGCATTTTCCGTCTTGGACCTGCCGGAGCTGCCCTGGGTACAACGGTATCGCAGGCCATCAGTGTAATCGTGTCTCTGGTGGTGATTTTGAAGCGAAAGAGCCTCCTGCCGGAGAAATCCGACTTCAAGCCCCGCCGACTGGTGATGGGAAAGATCCTGAAAATCGGCCTCCCCATCGCCCTGCAGGACGGCTTGATTCAGATTGCTTTCATCGTCATTACCATCATTGCGAACCATAGAGGACTGAAGGATGCGGCGGCGGTCGGTATTGTGGAGAAGGTCATGAGTTTTCTCTTTCTCATCCCCTCCTCGATGCTCTCCACCGTTTCGGCGTTGGGCGCACAGAATATGGGCGCCGGGAAGCCGGAACGGGCAAGGCAGACATTGGGGTATGCGATCCTGCTTGCCGTGGGCTTCGGTATACTTTCCTCCATCGTCATTCAGTTTGCGGCGGAACCTATCGTATCTCTGTTTACAGACAGCAAGGCGGAAGGAGGCGGGGATGTGATACGGCTGGGCGGACAGTATCTGAGAGGATATATCTGGGACAGCATTTTTGCGGGGATCCATTTCAGTTTCAGCGGCTACTTCTGCGCCTGCGGAAAATCCGGCCTGTCCTTTCTCCATAATATCCTGGCCATTGCGCTGGTGCGTATTCCCGGTGTCTACCTGACCTCAAAGCTGTTTCCGACCACGCTTTTCCCCATGGGTCTGGCCACGGCAACAGGCTCTTTGCTGTCCGTTGTGATCTGTGTCATCGCTTTTGCTGCCATTCACCGGAAAGGTCGGCGGCCTGTGTCAGGAGGGGAAAGCTATGGACAGAACTAATCTTTTCTCCATTGGAGAGGTATCCAGGCTCTTTCATATCAGCGTCAGCAGCCTGCGGCACTATGAGAAGCTGGGCCTTCTGACCCCGGCATATATCTCCCCGGACTCCGGCTACCGCTATTACGGGGCAGACCAATTTGAGGTTCTGAATAGTATACGCTATCTGCGAGCCCTGGACATGCCCCTGTCCGAAATTGAGGACTTCCTGAAAAATCGGGAGATTGACCGCATCAAAGAAAAGCTCCTGCAGCAGAAAGAGGCGGTACTTCAAAAGCTGCAGAAGCTGAAACGCATTGAGCAGAAGATCGACCACCGTCTAAACTGGCTGACGGATGCTGAGACTTCGCCGCTGAATACGATTTCCCTGATTCATCTGCCCGCCTGCCGCATTGTATGGATGGAAGATCCGCTGAGAATCAAGGGTTCTGCTGATATGGAAGCCCCCATCCGAAGGCTCGATCAGTCCGATGCAGAAGCCGTTGTCTTTCTCGGCAAGGTCGGCCTCGGTATTTCAGCGGGGCACCTGCAAAAGGGGGAAACAGGGGAATATGACGGCATTTTTCTCATTTTAGATCAAGAGGATATTTATACCGGGGAAACCCGCAGCCTGCCGGAAACCTTGTGTGTTCGGCTGCGTTTTCGAGGCAGTCACGCAGAAGCGCCGGCACAGTATCAAAAGCTGCTGAGCTATATTGACAAGCACAAAATGCAGATTGTTGGTTTTTCCCGGGAGGTCACCCTCATTGACTACGGCATTACCAACAATAGAGAAAAGTTTGTGACCGAGATCTGCATCCCGGTCACATGTGAATAAGCGGATCCTCACTTTTTCACCGGCGGATGCAGATCACAGTCCTGTCGCATATCAAATCACCCAATCCCAAAATTCCTCCTGTTGAAGCTCGCTGGGGGCGCTGCCCCGGCTAAACTGGAGCTCCGGATTCTTGACACTGACCTTCATGCCCTCGGAGACAGAGTTGACGATAAAGGCATTGCCCCCGATGGTGGCGCCTTTGCCAATGACCGTATCTCCCCCCAGAATGGTCGTTCCGGAGTAGATCGTAACATTGTCCCCGATGGTGGGGTGGCGCTTGATCCCCTTGAGCTGCTGCCCCTGGCGGGTAGACAAGGCTCCCAGGGTCACCCCCTGGTAAATCTTCACATGCTCCCCAATCTGGGTCGTTTCCCCCACTACAATGCCCGTGCCGTGATCAATAAAGAAATATTTCCCTATGGTGGCGCCGGGATGGATATCGATCCCCGTCAGCCCATGGGCATATTCCGTCATAATCCGGGGAATCATGGGCACCTTCAACAGCCACAGCTCATGGGCGATGCGATATACGGTAATGGCAAAGACTCCCGGATAACAGAAAATGATCTCATCGGTGCTGTAGGCCGCCGGGTCCCCGTCATAAGCCGCCTGAATATCGGTATAGAGATATTCCCGCAGCTTAGGGATCTGGCGAAGAAAGGCATAGACCAGCTCCTCCGACTTCTTGGCCAGGGCAGACCGCTGACATTCTGCACAAAGCTCCTCACTGCCCAGAGCCTTGGCAATCTGCTTCTTCAGATGATACTGGATGAATTCCATTCTCTCTCCCACCAGGAACTTCACATACTCCCGCCGCACCCGGTTGGGGTCAAAATAACCCGGGAATAAAACCTGGCGAACCTTCTGCACTACCTCAATCAAAACCTCCCGATTCAGGATATTCTCCTCATCCAATCGGGTAGTCATGCCATATTGGTCATAACTCTCTAAAATATCATTTACCAATTCCTCAGTCCTATGCTCCATCCTACACTCCTATTCCCTCTTAACCACTAGCCACTAGCCACTACTATACCCCATAATCTCTCCCTTGACAATGAACCACCGGG
>CAVLCU010000145.1:0-5572 GCA_963661545.1 Lachnospiraceae bacterium
GCGGAGCAGTCGGCTTTCATTTGTGGTGGTGGCGGCGTCAGCCGCCATGGACGTTACTCTGAAAGCCCCGGACGGCAGACACAAGCTGTGGGATGATAGTTTATATATTTTTTATTTGTGCCTGGCTCTTTTCTGGAGCATAATGGTGATAGCGTATAGACGGACCGTCAGTTCGCACATTCTCGAGGACAAACCGATAGAAGTGCATCAAAGCACTATGCAGATAGGAGGTGTTAATCTGTGAGCAACTACAAACCGCCATTTCACATGACGGATAAAATGACCTCACTAATTGCAGAAATCAGCGAGCAGGTCGGTCGAATCACCGTATTGCAGGAAGGGACTATCAGCCCTCACCTGCGACGTGAAAACCGCATCCGTACCATCCACTCCTCCCTTGCAATTGAGCACAATTCTCTATCATTAGATCAAGTAACAGCGATTTTGGACGGTAAGCGTGTCCTTGGTAATCCAAATGAAATCAAAGAGGTACAGAATGCATATGAAGCGTATGAATTGATGCTGCAGTTAAATCCTGCATCCGTAGATGATCTTCTCAAAGCGCATAAGCTAATGATGAATGGCCGTGTACCGGAAAACGGAAGATTTCGTTCAGGCGGCGTAGGAGTCTTTGACGGGGAAATGCTGATACACATGGCTCCTCCGGCAGAGTTTGTTCCGGAGCACATTCACAACCTGATTGTATGGTATCAACAATCAGAACTTCATCCACTGATTAAGAGTGCCGTATTTCATTACGAGTTTGAATTCATCCACCCGTTTGCAGACGGCAATGGACGTATGGGACGTATGTGGCACAGTCTCTTGCTTGGCAAGTGGAAAGAGCTGTTCTTTTGGCTTCCGATTGAAGAACTGATTCAATCGAGACAGCAGGAGTACTATGATGCTCTTGGGGCCGCCGATAAACAGGCAGACAGTGCAGGTTTCGTAGAACTGATGCTTGATATGATTCGAGACAGTTTAATGGAAGTGACAGTTGTTGGTCGCTACACCGACCAAGATAGCGACCAAGTCAGCGACCAAGATAATTCTTCTATAGAACGACTTCTCTCTATCCTTGGTAATGAAGAGCTCTCAGCGGCAGAACTAATGCAGCGACTTGGACTTTCACACAAGCCTACCTTCCGCAAGAACTACCTGAATCCAGCCATAGAACAGAATCTAATTGAACGCACAATTCCGGATAAGCCAAACAGCCGAAATCAAAAGTACAGAAAGCGCAGTAATTGAGTCATGGAGTGCCACATATATTTTTGTAATGGATGAGAAGGAGTTTAAGTGATATGTTTCAGATTTTTGTTGACTCTGCCGCCAATCTACCGGCGGTGATTGCCAGGCAATGCCAGATCCATGTGATCTCTTTTGTCAATCTGGTAAATGATCAGGAACTGGTATGCTATCACCCTGGGCTTTCTCCCGAGGAGGAGAGGAGCAAGGGAAGGGAGTATTATAATGCCATGCGGCAGGGCTGCCGGATTCAGACCGGACTGATCAGCACTGCCACCTTTGAAGAGGAGTTTCAGGATGTTCTGGCGGCAGACCAGGATGTTTTATACATTTCCCTGAGCAAGAATATCAGCGGAAATTACAATTCTGCCCGGCTGGCTGCGGAGGAATTGGCCAGCAAAACCATCAACGGCCGCAAAATTCGCCTGGTGGATTCCCTCAACGCCTCCCTGGCGCAAGGCATTCTTGCTATCTATGCCAGCAGGATGCGGGATCGGGGGAAGACGGTGGACGAGGCTGCGGATTTTCTGGAATCCTGCGTCGGCAAAATGAACGGTCTCTTCACCGTAGGGGATCTCAAGTATCTCTTCCAGTCCGGCCGGATCAAGAAAAGTGTAGCCGCCATCGGCAATGTTCTCAAGATCATACCCATCCTCAAGGGCAATCAGGAGGGCTTTATCGTCCCTCACAAGAAGGTTCGAGGGCGCAAGGGAGCCCTGAACGCTCTGGTCAACCTCTTTTGCAACAACATTGTAGAGCCGGAGAAGCAGATCGTTGGTATTGCCCATGCAGATGCCTATGAAGACTCTCTCTATGTGATGCGGAAGATTCAGGAGCGGGTTCAGGTAGGGGAATTCATCAATACCTCCTATGACTTCTGTACCGGAAGCCATGTGGGACCGGATACCGTTGCCCTCTTTTTCATGGGCAAGAATCGAGAATTGCTAGTATAATACAGTAAAAACGAAAAATCGCTCCGCCTCCCCCTCAACAAGAGGGAGACGGAGCGATGATCCTTTATTCCACGTCCTGAAGAGCTTCGAAATCCTCTTCTCCGGTACGTACCTTCACCACCTTGGTGACATTGTATACAAAGATCTTGCCATCTCCGATATGACCGGTATAGAGAGCCTGCTTGGCCGCCTCGATCACACGCTCCACCGGAATCTTGCTCACGACAACCTCTACCTTGACCTTGGGCAGGAGGTTGGCATCTACTTCCACACCTCGATATTTCTCCCCGGCACCCTTCTGAATGCCGCAGCCCATCACCTGGGTCATGGTAATACCGGTCACTCCCACGGTATTCAGGGCACTCTTCAGCCTGTCAAAGCGGGAAGACTTGCAGATAATGGTAACCTTATGCATACCCGTATCGTAGACTCCATCCACGATCTGAGACCGAATGACCTTGACAGCAGCATCGATCTGCCTCTTGGAGGCCTTGCTATAATCCTCCTCTCCCAGATCGGTATTTTCGTTAACATCCATATTCAGGTTGGTTACATCGGAGATCGCGAAGCCTGCATAGGCGGATGTCAAACCATGCTCATGAATATCCAGACCGTCAATCTCCACCTCTGCCGGAACACGAAGGCCTATGGTCTTATCAATGATCTTGAAGATAATAAACATGACAACCAGCACATAAACCGCTACGGAAACAACGCCCAGAAGCTGTATTCCCAGCTGACGGAAGCCTCCGCCGTAGAAGAGGCCCAGACCTACGCCGTCCCCGCCATTGCTGAAGAGGCCTACTGCGATGGTGCCCCAGATTCCATTGACCATATGGACCGATACGGCGCCCACCGGATCATCGATCTTGGCAACATTATCAAAGAATTCTACAGAAAGTACGACAATAAATCCTGCCACAAGTCCAACGAAGAAGGCTCCCACCGGTGTGATGCAGTCACAGGGGGCCGTAACAGCTACCAGGCCGGCCAGGGCTGCATTAAAGGTCATAGACACATCCGGTTTCCCATAACGAACCCAGGTAAAGATCATAGCCACAACAGTTGCCACTGCAGCTGCCAGGTTGGTATTGAACATAGCCAGAGAAGCCAGGGTCATATCTGCATCCGTAGTCATAGCTACGGTAGAACCACCATTGAAACCGAACCAGCAGAACCAGAGGATAAACACACCCAGGGCACAGGCAGTGAGATTATGCCCGGGAATTGCTCTTGCCTTGCCATTTTTATCATATTTGCCGATACGGGGCCCCAACATTGCCGCGCCCAAACAAGCGATAAGACCGCCCACCATATGTACACAGGTAGAACCGGCAAAATCATGAAAGCCCAGGGAGGAGAGCCAGCCGCCGCCCCAGATCCAGTGGCCGGACACCGGATATACAACCAAACTGATGGCTGCACTGTAGACACAATAGGCCTTGAAGTTGGTCCGCTCTGCCATGGAGCCGGAAACAATCGTTGCGGCCGTGGCACAGAATACGGTCTGGAAAATAGCATAACACCAGGTGGGAAGGGAACCAAAATCATAGGTGCCTCGGATCAGAGGATCCAGGCCTCCGATCAGGGGACCACTCCCGGCAAACATGATGCCGAATCCAATCAGCCAATAGCAGGGGGTTCCGATACAGAAATCCATCATGTTTTTCATCAGAATATTGCCTGTATTCTTCGCCCGGGTAAGACCCGCCTCACACAAGGCAAACCCTGCCTGCATAAAATAGACCAGAGCCGCTGCCACCAGTACCCATAAAACGTCAGTTGCTGAATACATAATCACTCCTCCTTTTTCGCGCAAACAAAAAGGATATGCCCCTCCGCCGCCTGCGGCGGAGACGCACATCCTCGTGCTGCATTTGCCCTCTTCTGCTGCAACTAACAAAAGGCACCTCGATCTCTCGAAGCGCCCTTGCTTTTATGGCCCCGATGATAGCAAAAAAACAGCCGCACGTCAAGTGATTTTTTATAATTTTTTCACTTTTTCCACCACCTTCCCTACTCCCAAGAAAGGTTTAGGGCAGGTCCGCCCACACCCGGATCAGGCTACGCACCTCTTCCGGCCCATCTTCTCCATAAATATAGCTGAAGGTATATCCCCCTTCCTCCCATATGGCATAGGTAACCTGGGATTCCTCTCCATCGAACCTATAATACTGGACTTTCACATTGTCAACTTCCTGGGTATCTGTCAACACTCCGCCATAGATGCCGCTGATATCCCCGCTGCCATATTGGACCCTGTATTCGGATCCGTCCCGATAGTCCACCTGTCCTGTTGTCGGATAATCATCCGCAAGGATGACGGAGTAGGTTTCCACCTCCTTGTCCAGCACAGGAACGGAAAAGTCCAGATATTCTTTCATTTCCTCGACAGAAGCTACCTCTACGATGGGATTCGCCACCTGCAGTCTTTCCGGGTGAGGGATCTTATCTGTAGTCTGATGCAAAGTAAGCATTCCCACCGCCAGGATGGCACAGAAACAGGCTGCAAGGCTTCCCCATTTGACCCAGACTGGTCTTTCTCTTTTCTTTTTGTAGTGCAAGGCTTCCGATACATATTTATCATCCAGCTGATCCATTGCATCTGAGAATTGCTTACCCTTCATAGGAATACCTCTCTTTCTCTTAAATACCCTTTCATTTTCTCCCGCATCCTTGCCAGGCGAACGGTTACATTTTTCTCTGTGATACCCACATAGGCCCCAATCTCCTTGCAACTGGCTCCAAACCAATATCTTCGCATAAATATGACCCGGTTCTGCTGGGACAGTGTATCCAGAAAACCCTCTATGATTCTCGCCAGCTCCTGGGTTTCTACCTGTTTTTCCAGGGTATTCCCATCTGCAAGATAGGGTTCGATTTCTTCCAGGGCCACACTGTAACTGCTGTCTCTCTTTTTTGCGGTATTGCTGTGGTACCTTTTCAGAGAGATATTCCTGACGATTTTGCAAATATAAGTGACCAGCGGCGAGGGTCTTTCCGGGGGAATCTTGTTCCAGGCTCCCAGATAAGCATCATTGATACATTCCTCCGCATCTTCGATATTTTGCAGGATATTACGGGCTAATTTACGAAAGGTCATTCCGTATTTTTTATCCAGCTCCTGGATCCCTTGCTCCTCCCGGGCAAAAAACAGCTCCAGGATCTTCTCATCTTCTATCATAGTTCTCCTTCCTCATCTGTGGCTTTTCTGCCTGGTGGGTGGTGGGGCGGCGCCTGCCTCCATTGGTCCTTCACTAATATACTACGCATTTCTCCTCAAATACTACAGGATAGGTCCCAGAAATAAAAAAATTGGTTTGGGTGTCAAAACACCCAAACCTTTGGTTACACGGATTGTTCCGTGCTAC
>CAVLCU010000146.1:0-5552 GCA_963661545.1 Lachnospiraceae bacterium
TAAAGCCCTTCCCCCACCGACATGCCCCTAAAGGGACTAGCTTCGCGTCGCGAGCATGTCGTGGGCTCTGGCTTTTGACACTGTAACCATCCATGGTATTTTATCACACAGGCAGAAGTATCGTCAATGTAGAACCTGAATCCCCCCACCATTCGGGTTTTTGCGGGGCTTTCTAAATAATTTTCCATGACCTTAGCCCTCCCCCTGTGTTGGTTCGTATATATAAGCACGAGGAGGAATTAGAAAAAAAACAAGAACTGATGTTGCAGGATGGAAATACCTAGGCTGCCCAGGCAGCCGTCACCACAAAAGAAGATAGGAGGATTTGTAGGATGATGACTAAGAGAGTAGAATTAAGAGAAGATGCTTTAACCCAGGTAAATGGCGGTTTCTACTATGATGAAACCAGAAAAGTGATTGGAACCTCAAAGGATGGCCCGCTCTACCAATTTGTATCAGAGCAGGATGCACTGCTTGTCTTATGTGCAGATGCTATTGCTGATTTCATAGACTTCCTGGGTCTGGCAGAAAAGGGGGATGAAGCCGAGACGGATGCCTTATTGATAGAGTATTTGTTGCAAGAAAATAAAATCGTTCCCTATGCGGCCTGATGGATTTTTTCACGGATTTGCTTCAAACAAGTCCCTGGTCTACAGAAGAAAACTCCCATAGAATCCCGGTTTTCCGGTTTTCTATGGGAGTTTTTTCCCCTAAAGTCCTATCGGATTCCTGAAGTCCGATCAGCTCTCAGATAGGTAAAGCTGGAAGGTGGTGGTCGCCTGCCTGCTGCTGGAGCTTACGGTAGGCGTAGACCCGTTCATGGCCACGTAGTAGGTTCTCCGGGAACTGGTCGCAGAGAAGGAATAGGTACTTCCCCCGCTGACCGTGAAGGTGGTAGCAGAGGAGGACAGGCTGAGGGAGGCACTGGAGGACCAGCCATACCAGCCTCCCAAGGAACTGCTCAGCTTCAGGTAGAGTCCGCTTCCCTTATTCTGCAGGGTGTAGCCGCTGCCGGATTTGGTGATAATCCAAATCCCATAGTCATCCTCCATGGAAAGAGCATCCTCCTCCGGGGAAACTGCCACAGAGGTCAGGCTGCTGCCGGATACGGCAAGGGCATAATCCGAAGCAGAGGATTTGATCACATATTCCCTGCCGGAAGAAATGCTTCCATCGCTATCCAGGATAAAGCCGGAAGCCTGGGTCTGTCCCGCATATTGGCTGGCAGGTCCGAAGGTGAAGGAAATCTCGTTCAATACCCACCAATTGCTGGAGCTGGAGGTCAGCTGCACTCTGACATATTTGGCATCCACATAGCCCTCCAGGGAAATAGTCTTGGTGCCGCTGCCGGAGTAGGTGCCTACCGTCGTCCAGGAGCTTCCATTGAGGGAAACCTGAATGTCCGCCGACCGGATATAGTCGCTGGCGTAGGAGGATGTCAGGCTTACCTGGGAAATGGTATAAACATCATCAAAGCTCACCTTATACCAGTCGCCGCTGGACTGAGCAGACTCCAACCAGGCATAGGTGGAGGTGTCACCATCCAGAGCCAGGGAGGCAGAGTAGGTAGAGTAGAAGGACAGGTTAGAGCTTCCGGTCATGGTCTTGGGAGCTACCACCTGGGTGGCAGACTTAAGGCCCGTCTTGGCTGTCACAATCGCCTCCAGAGCCTGGTCTACCTCACTTTGCAGAGCTCTCTCCTTGTCATAGATGGTCTGACCGGCAGTCACTGCCTCCCTATAAGCGGCATAGCTTTCGTCCGTATAATCCCCCTGGTCTACCAGGCTGTCCAGCTCTGCCTTGAGCGCTGTCTTGTCCGTATGGAGGGTATAGACCAGAGTCACTGTCTCTGTGGTATTTCTTCCATAAAGTCCGGAGACTGAATCGGGAGTCAGATAGCTGGCAATGGCCTCGGGAAGGATAGTATAGGAACTTCCCTCCTCGCCGGTCAGGGTCTGACTCGCTTTGAGGGTCTGTCCCAGGTCATCCACATACTGCACAGTGACACTTCCGTAGTAAACCTGAACCTTAAGGCTGGCCTTAGCACTTACAATCGCTGCCAAAGCCTGGTCTACCTCACTTTGCAGAGCTCTCTCCTTGTCATAGACGGTCTGTCCTGCAGCCATAGCCTCCCTATAAGCGGCATAGCTTTCGTCCGTATAATCCCCCTGGTCTACCAGGCTGTCCAGCTCTGCCTTGAGAGCCGTCTTATCCGTATGGAGGATATAGACCAAGGTTACGGTCTCGCTGGTTTCTTTTCCATAAGTTCCGCTGACAGAATCCGGGGTCAGATAACCCTCTATGGCCTCGGGAACGATGGTATAAGCCGTTCCCTCCCTGCCCTTCCTCTGGGTATCCGCCTTCAGAGTCTGACCCAGGTCGTCTACGTATTTCACAGTTACCCTTCCATAGTATACGATCTCGGTTCCCAGCTTAGTCAGGGCTTCATAGAGAGCCTGACCGGCCTGGTTGATGGTCTCCTGCTGGGTCTGGGCCTCATCCAAATCCCAGGTCTCAGCCACAGAAGCCGCTTCCTTGGCAGCTGCAATCAGGCTATCCAAACCCAGGGACTCCCAGTTGGCATAGAGGCTGGTGTCAATGGTCTCGGCGAAAGCGACCAGGTTGTCCAGAGAGGCATGATCTGCCAGGTAAGCATCGGATCCGCCGCCGGTCTGACGGTAGAAATACACGTTGTTGTGGTTCTGACTGCCAGAGGTATCCCAGGCAGACAGGAGACACTGGCCGTTGGAAGGCGTGTAACCGCTTCTGTCCGAATACATATCCAGACGATAGCCATTGGAGCCGGAAGCATTGACATAATAAGCATTGGTTCTGGAACCGGTGGTCAGAGCCAGGGCTGTATTGGAGCCGGTAAGGGTAACCTGATTTTGACCATCGATGCTCAAACTTCCCTTTCCATTGGCAGCCGAGATGGTATAGGTGCCATCGGAAGCAGTAAGATTCCACAGGTAATTCTCACTGTCCAGGGAAGAGATATCTACTGTCCCTGCCGAGCTGTCTACATAGGTGGTCACCTGGGTGGCCGCCAATCCATAGGGAGAGGAGGTTTTGGCAGTAGCCGAAACCGCATAATAGTTGTAGGAGGACTCGTTGTTGGTATTGTAGATCACCAGTACATAAGTGCCATCCTCAAGGCCGTCCGTATCCAGGACATAGGTCATCTCTGTGCCCAGGCTGACCCTTTCCACACTTCCCTCCGTGAAGGTGGGCAGGCCGCCGCCGGTGGAGGTAACAGAGGCACTCACCGGCGAAGCCAGCTCCCTGCCATCTTCCACCATGGAAGCCGTAACGGTATAAAGGGCATCCACACCGGCATCCTGGTCATCCAGGGACAGGTCTGTCATATTTTCTCCTAAGGTCGTCGTGGTGCCGGAAAGGGTTTTCTGTACGGTATAAGTCAGATCCTTCTCCGCCTGGGGAGCAGTCCAGGTCAGGGTGACGGCCGTCAGGGTCCGTCTGGTGGCGGTTACGGTGAATTCCCCGATCTCATACTCATAGCCCACGGCCTGGCTGATGGGGCCTGGGGTCGGAAGGCTGGTGGAATCCACTGAGCCGGACAGGGTCAAGCCCCCAGGGGCTGCCTTCAGCTTGCCGCTCCAGGTGGAATAGGTGTCCGTGCAGACGGTGCTCCAGCACCGCTCTCCCACCGTGTAGATCTTCTGCATCATATTCTTGTAATTCTCAGCGAAGATGGTGCTTCCATTCTTATTCTTGTTGAAGGCATAGTCCGTCCAGATGGCAAAGGCCGCTCCCAGGAACTTGTCCTCATTGGCATAATCGCTGACCCATTCCTGGGGGGTATAAGAATAAGAAGAGCTTCCCCAGCTGTATACCTTACAGCCGGTTACGCCGGGATTCCAGTTGGCATAGAGCTTGTCCACGTCCTGGTTCCAGACATAAGCGCTGCTGATGCCGCTGCAATAAGCATAATAGAGGCCAGCCTGATAGTTGAAGTTGGCCAGGCTATAGCCGGCATCGATAAACTCCTGGGCGCTGACTGCCTCGGTGGTCCAGTAGAGCACCAGGATGTCCTTGGAAATGGCAGAGGACAGATCCTTGAAGCCATCGTTGAACATGCGGGTGGTCATCCCCTTGGACTGAATATAGGTATTCAGGTCGTTGACATAGCTGACAAAGGTGGAATTGGAGGAATTCAGTCCGGAAATAGCATCCGTTACCTCATCTGCTGCGATGTTGAAGCTGGTGCAGCCCCTGGAAGCAAAATAGTCCACATAGAGCTTGACCACCTCCTGGCCAAAGCGATAGGCAGAAGAATCCAGGATATTCAAGGCCACCTTGCCGGTGGAAGAATCATAGTCCGAAGCACTGGCACTCTTGAAGAAGGAGGAGTTTACGCTCTGAATTCCTCCGATGTGACCCGGGCTGTTGAAGGTAGGAATAATCTGAACTCCATACTGAGCGGCCTCGGCAATAATGCCGTCCATATCCGACTGGGTCAGGTATTCCGATGGCTTGGCCTTGGTGATATCATAGGTGGTACCATTTACTGTCACATCCATCTCATCCAGGAAGAAACGGGTGGCATTGTTGTTGGAGAAATCCAGATAGAGGGTGTTCATCTTATTCCAGGCGAGGGTATGGATGAGCGCCTTGATGGTGGCAGGGGAAAAATAGATTCTGCCGCAGTCCAGATAAACCGAACGTTCCCGGACATCGGGCCAGTCGGTTACCCTCGTGCAGGCCAGACTGGTACCGGAAGCACAGGTCTGGGCCAGAGTGGTAAGAGCATAGAGTACCCCCGCCGCATCATCCGCTGTAATTTGAATGCGGTCGGTGGAAATGTCCAGCACATAGCCCTCCCTATGGCCGGTTGCAGAAGAATCCAGCCGGATCACGACATCTCCCGCCTGCGCCCCACTCTCCTTGCCGTATACGATGGAGAGAGGCGTAGAGCTGGGAATCGCCTTAGCGGCCAGCACAGACGCAGCCGTCTGTACATAAGTGGCCAAAGTAGTTCCCGTCGGATCCGTGTCCGATACAATAAAGAGTCTGGAATCAGCAGTCAGGGTAAATGTCCCATCTGCTGTCTGGCTGCTTCTGATTGCAGGCGTCGAAGTCACCGTCCCGCCAGAAGCTGCTGACACTGACAAAAGCCCTATCGGCATCGTAGATACCAAAAGGGCAAGCAATGTCAGAAATGCAATAACCTTCTTTCTCATGAATATGATCCCTTCCTGATGCACACAAGCTCAAGCAAAACAGCCGGAGGCACCAATTGATTTTAGTGGATTAGCCTCATCTAACTGTGTGCAGGAAGAATTCCGCTTTCTTCCTCCTTGCCCCCAGAAAAACAGACCAACCCCCGATTTTTATAGTATCATGAGAGAGCCTCGCTTGTCTACAAATTTCTACAGGCATCCTTCCTTTTCACTCCATCAGTTGGTTTGACAGGATCACCCATTCAAATAAGGTTTGGGTGTCAAAACACCCAAACCTTTGGTTACACGGATTGTTCCGTGCTACGCACTCCCACAATCCTCCCTCAATTCGGGTTTTCGCGGGGCTTTTGC
>CAVLCU010000147.1:0-5546 GCA_963661545.1 Lachnospiraceae bacterium
GGATTGGCTGGATCGGGAGTACCTCAGCCATTTCCAGGCAGCTCAGGTGGATTCCAGGGTGGGGATCCAGGCTCCCTTTGCCCGGAAGAAGAGGTTGGAACTGGAATATCCGGTGCTGGAGGATGAGCCCCTGGAGGAGAATACCTACCTGGCCTCCAGCCTGGTGGTAGGTTCCAGCCTGGATGTGACGCAAAGCCTGGCCTTCTCCATCCTGGAATATGTACTTTTGGATGCCCCGGGGGCTCCCATCAAGCAGGCTCTGCTGGATGGGGGAGTAGGCAAGGATATCAGCGGCTCCTATGAGGACGGGATCTGTCAGCCTTTCTTTACCATTACCGCCCAGAATGCAGAGGCGGAGGATGCCGACCGCTTCCAGCAGATCATTACAGAAACCTTGCAGGAACTGTTGGAAAAGGGATTGGACAGGAAGGCTCTGGCCTCCGGCATCAATTATTTCGAGTTCCGTTTTCGGGAGGCGGATTATGCTTCCTACCCTAAGGGTTTGATCTATGGCCTGGATATGTATGACAGCTGGCTCTACGATGACAGACAGCCTTTTGCCTATCTCAAGCAGCTGGCTATCTATGAATCCCTCAAAGACCAGCTGGAGAATGGCTATTTTGAGGATCTGATCCGCCGTTATCTGCTGGACAATTCTCACGGGACTCTGGTCATTCTCAAGCCCAGGAGGGGGCTGGCGGCTGAGCGGGAGGCTGCGGAGGCAGCAAGACTGGAGGCCTATAAGAGCACCCTGACGGAGGAGGATCTGCAAAGACTGGTAGAGGAGACCAGGGCTTTGCAGGCTTATCAGGAGGAAGAAGATCCTCCTGAGGCTATCCAAAGCATTCCCCTGCTGAGCCGGTCTGATATCGGATGGAAAACCCCCATCAGCCTCCATACGGTAGCTGTAGCAGCCCCAATCAGCGGCCTGGAGGAAGCAGCCGGGACAGGAGAGGATTCCAAGGACCAATCTTGCCAGGAACAGGGAAAGATTCTCTTCCATGAGTATGAGACCAATGGCATTGGATATCTGACCCTGCTCTTTGATACCAGCCGGGTACCGGATGACCTGATCCCCTATCTGGGTGTCTTGAAATCCGTCCTGGGATATGTGGATACAGACCATTACAGCTATGGAGACCTCTTCCATGAGATCAACCGCTGCACCGGGGGTATGAGCTGTGGTTTGCAGATCTTCCCGGTGGAGAAAGCCCAGGGCGGCAGCCTGCGTATGTTTGGGGTCAAAGCCAAGTACCTCTATCCCCAGCAGGAGTTTGTCTTCCGTATGGTGAGGGAGATTCTTCTAACCTCCCATCTGGAGGGGGAGAAGCGGCTGAAGGAGATCCTGGACAGCCAGAAGGTCTCCCTCCAGAGCAGCCTGACGTCAGCCGGCCATCAGGCGGCAGCCCAGAGGGCCCTGTCTTACCTGTCTCCGGTGGCAGGCTGGCAGGATCGGACCACAGGGATTACCTATTACCGCCTGCTGGAGAAGCTGACCGGGGATTTCCAGGAGGAGAAGGCTGACCTGATCCAAAAGCTGCAGAGCCTGACCCGGCTGATCTTCCGGCCGGAGAATCTAATCGTTAGTTTGACGGCTTCCCGGGAGGGCCAGACCGGTTTGACTGACCAGGTGGAGCAGCTGAGAAGCTGCCTTTACAGGGAGCCTGTACAGACGGGTTCCTTCCACTGGGAGCCGGATCAGAAGAATGAGGGCTTCCGCACCTCCGGCCAGGTTCAATATGTGGTGACGGCCGGCAACTTCAAGAAGGAGGGATTTCCCTATAGCGGAACCCTGCGGATCCTCCGTACCATTTTGAATTATGACTATCTGTGGATGAATATCCGGGTCAAGGGGGGAGCCTATGGCTGCATGGGAGCCTTCCGCCGCCAGGGAGAGGCATTTCTGGCCTCCTACCGGGATCCCCATCTGAGGGAGACCCTGGAGGTCTACCGAAGGCTGCCGGACTACCTGCATGATTTCCAGGCAGATGAAAGAGAGATGACCAAATATATTATCGGAGCCATCAGCGAGCTGGATACTCCCATGAATGCGGCAGCCAAGGGAGCCCTGGCCTTGAATGCCTATTTCCTGGGTCTGTCTGAGGCGGATTTTCAGCAGGAGCGGGATCAGATCCTGCAGGCACAGGCGGAGGACATCCGCAGCCTGGAGGCTCTGACCCGGGCTTTGGTGGAGGAGAATAACATCTGTGTCATCGGAAGTGAGGGTGCCATCGAGAAGGACAAGGAAGTCTTCAAGACCACCGAGGCCCTGATCCGTGCCTGAACAAGGGGGAAAAGAGGAAGGAATGACAAAGGAAAGGGATAAATCCGGCTTCGTGGCCTTGATCGGCCGCCCTAACGTGGGCAAGTCCACCTTGATGAACCATCTGATCGGTCAGAAGATCGCCATTACCTCCCGGAAGCCCCAGACCACCCGCAACCGGATCCAGACGGTATATAACTGCGATCGGGGGCAGATCGTATTTCTGGACACCCCGGGGATCCATAAGGCCAAGAACAGGCTGGGGGAATATATGGTCTATGCGGCGGAGACCAGTCTGCGGGATGTGGATGCCGTCCTATGGCTGGTGGAGCCGGGGACCTATATCGGAGCCGGGGATCAGCATATCGCCAAGCTCCTGGACAGGAGCAGGCTCCCGGTTATCCTGGTGATCAATAAGGTGGATAAGGTAAAGAAGGCAGAACTTCCCGCCTGCATGGAATTGTATCGAAAACTGGGGCATTTTGAGGATATCATCCCGGTATCCGCCAAGCAGGGACGGAATCTGGACAGCCTGATTGACGCCCTTTTCCGCTACCTGCCCTACGGCCCCAGGTTCTATGAGGAGGACACGGTGACGGACCAGCCGGTACGGCAGATTGCGGCGGAGATGATCCGGGAGAAGGCTCTGCGATCCCTGGGGGAGGAGATTCCTCACGGCATCGCTGTCATGATTGAGAAGATGAAGACCCGGCCGGGGGGCAAGATCACCGATATTGAGGCCACCCTGGTATGCGAACGGGAGTCCCACAAGGGGATCATCATTGGCCGGCAGGGCGCTATGCTGAAGAAGATCGGCAGTGAAGCCAGGGAGGAGATAGAGCAGATGCTGGAGGGCCCGGTCAACCTCCGGCTCTGGGTCAAGGTACGCAAGGATTGGAGAGACAGTGACCTGCTGGTGAAGAACTACGGTTATGACAGGCAGGACCTGTCCTGATAAGAGGAGAAGTTCATGAGCGAAGCGATTCAGGCATCGGGAATCGTCTTGTCCTCGATGCCCATAGGGGAGAATGACAAAAGGCTGGTTCTGCTGACCCGGGAATGGGGGAAGATCACGGCCTTTGCCCGAGGCGCCCGCCGTCAGGGCAGCATGCTGCTGGCGGTGGCCAATCCCTTCGTTTTTGGAACCTTTTCCCTGATCCAGGGCAGAACTTCCTATAGTTTGACCCAGGCGGCGGTGAAGAATTACTTTGTGGAACTGGCCAAGGAACAGCCTGGGGTTTATTATGGATTTTATTTCCTGGAATTTGCCGATTATTATGGCCGGGAGGGTTTGGACGGCACAGCCATGCTGAACCTCCTCTATCTGACTCTTAAGGCTTTATTGAATCCCCGGCTGGACAACCGGCTGATCCGGCGTATCTATGAATTGCGTCTCATGGCCATCAATGGCGAATATGCCCCGGATCCCCGGGGATTGAGCGAGGCCGCCCTCTATACCTGCCGCTATATCATGGAAGCCCCCCTGGAGAAGCTCTATACCTTCTCCCTCTCCCCGGAGGTTTTGGGGGAGCTGGAGCGGGTGCTGGATCGGCACATGAAGCTGGTACTGGATAAGAGAATGAAAAGTCTCGGTGTTCTGGAGGCTTTTTGTCCGCCCTGACGGACTTTGGATGTTTGTCCGTCAAACCAAGATGAAAGAGAAGCATGTACTTGAAAAGGAGACAAAATTATGGCAATTTATCATGCAGCAGTAGACATGGGAGCATCGAGCGGACGTCTGATCTTAGGATGGATGGAAGACGGGAAAATACAGCTGAAGGAGATCCATCGTTTTGAAAACGGCATGGTGAAGAAGGGCGGCGAGCTCTGCTGGGAATTCGACCGCATTTTCCGGGAAATTGTCACAGGCTTGAAGAAGTGCAAGGAGCTGGATATGATTCCCTCCAGCATCGGTGTGGATACCTGGGGGGTGGATTTTGTTCTCCTGGACAAGGATGACCAGATTCTGGGCAATACGGTTGGCTACAGGGATCATCGGACGGAGGGCATGGATGAGAAGGTCTATCAGATCATTTCCCAGAAGGATCTTTATCAGCGAACCGGGATCCAGAAGGCTATCTACAATACCATTTACCAGCTGATGGCAGTGAAGCTGCAGCATCCGGAATATATGGACCAGGCGGAGACCCTCCTCTTTGTTCCGGATTATTTCCATTTTCTCCTGTCCGGCCAGAAGGTCAATGAGTATACGGAGGCCACCACCTCCCAGCTGATCCATGCCCAGACCAAGGAGTGGGATTATGAGCTGATGGATATGCTGGGTTATAATAAGAGGATGTTCCAGAAGCTGGTATTGCCGGGAACCAGTCTGGGAGGTCTGCGCCCAGACTTGGTCCAGGAGATTGGCTATGATCTGGAGGTGGTGGTTCCCTGCACCCATGATACCGGCTCTGCCGTCCTGGCAGTTCCGGCCAATGACGATGATTTTGTCTATATCAGCTCCGGAACCTGGTCCCTCATGGGGGTAGAGCGCCGGGAGCCGGATTGTTCCCAGGAAAGCTGTGATAAGAACTTCACCAATGAGGGGGGCTATGGATATCGTTTCCGCTACCTGACCAATATCATGGGCCTTTGGATGATCCAGTCCGTTCGCCATGAGTATCAGGACGCCTACAGCTTCGGCGAAATCTGTAAAATGGCTGAGGAGGCCAAGGACTTCCCCTCTCGTGTGGAGGTGAATGACGATTGCTTCCTGTCTCCGGCCAATATGACAGAGGCGGTGAAGGACTATTGCAGAAAGACCGGCCAGCAGGTACCGGAGACCCTGGGTCAGATCGCTACCGTCATCTATGCCAGTCTGGCAGAATGCTATGCCCGGTCTGTGAAGGAGTTAGAGGAGCTCACCGGCCGCACCTATTCCCGCATCCATGTGGTAGGCGGCGGATCCAATGCAGCTTATCTCAATGAGCTGACTGCCAAAGCCACCGGCAAGGAGGTACATGCAGGCCCCGGAGAAGCCACTGCCATCGGCAATGTGACCGCCCAGATGCTCAAGGCGGGAGAATTCAAGACCGTGGAGGAAGCCCGGGACACCATCCACTCCTCCTTCGAGATACAGATCTACTAAGAAAGCCCCGGACGGCAGACACAAGCTGTGGGATGCTCGCGACGCGAAGCTAGTCCCGTGAGGGGCATACCACAGCTTGTGGATATCGGACGGGCAAGCCGGTATCGACAAGTAGCCCGATAGGGCGGATTGTTGATACTGGCGGCAGCTGCGAGAGCACGTCAGTGCGGAGCAGCTGGCTTTCATACCTGGTGG
>CAVLCU010000148.1:0-5429 GCA_963661545.1 Lachnospiraceae bacterium
AGTGCGGAGCAGCTGGCTTTCATACCTGGTGGTGGCGGCGTCAGCCGCCATGGACGTTTACTCAAACTTCCCACTCGGGACCTACCACCGAACGTTGAAAGTCAATAACCCATCCGATAAAAAGGGCACAAGCCCCAGCTTTTTGGTACAATAAGCTCAATGAAAAGCCAAATACCAAAAGGAGACTTATGCCCGCCTTTTATGCAGGAAGTTTCATTGTATGATTCTCCTCCAGGTTAATCTCCCTCCCCATAACTTCTCTGCAAACGTTGAATCTCTTCTCTTACCTGTACCAACACCTCCTTTGGTCCGACAATCTCTGCCCCGTCTCCCAGGGAAAATACCCAGTGAATGAACTGCTTGCTCCACTGAACCTTGACGGTTGCCGTGAAATACTCCGGGTTCTCCTGCAGCATCCAGACATCCTTCCCGAAGCGGTCGATAATAACACCGGCAAAGCTGTTCTTCAGCCGCAGTTTTACTGTCTGTTCCTGTCCTTGGAACATATGGAAGCTTTTTCTCGCATACTCCGCTATATTAATATCTTTCACACTCTCCCCACCCTCACGAGGTTCGTCCACGGCTGCAAGATGCAGCATCTTATCCACTCTGTAATGCTTTAGCTTCCCGGCGACTGCATCATATCCAATGAGGTAATAATTTTCATTATCCCACAAAAGTCCCCAGGGACTAATGGTATAATATGCGCCGTCATGCCGCAGTTCCATCTCCTTCTTCACATTCCAGTTGAAGTATTGAAATGTGATCTTTCGGTTGTTGTTAATTGCCTCATGTATCACGTCTACACTGTAGTAAATTGTCTCATTCACGCTCTTGACTCTGTCTGACAGGTAGACCTGACGCTGCAGTTCCTTCGCCTCGTATTCACTGGCAAAATCCTCTAACTTGCGGATCAGGGCATCGGATTTCTTGGCGGTTATGAACTTGGCTGATTGAATGGAATCCACCAGAAGCTTCAACTCCGCCAGTTCAAACTTTCGGTGGATCACATGATAATGGTAGGAACCGCCCACGGTCTCCCCTTCCACCTCCATTCCCAAAATCTCCAGATCCTTCAGATCCTGGTAAAGACTCTTCCTCCCCGCCGTAACTCCATATCGGGCAAGCTCTTCCATAATCTCCGGCATAGTAAGATAGTGATCCAGATCTGTCTTCTCCTGCATGATCTTCGCCAGATAATACAGCTTAAGTTTCTGATTCGTTCCTTTTGGCATACATACCCCTTCCCTCATCCCCTTGACTGCCTCTGTGCTTGCCCATAGCCTTATTATAGCATTTCCCATGTGTCATAAAAATACCACCTTAGGCAAAAATCCTTTCGGCAGTTTGATATCTCATCAAGAGCAGATCATTCTTGACAATTTCTCCCTATCAGCTACAATAGAATTAGTATATCCTAACCGTAAAGGAGATTTCCTATGAAAGAAAAAGACCTTGTATTTGACAGGACCTGCCATGTTCTATATTCCGGAAAATGCAGGAAAGAGATTAAGAAATATATTGCCATGCACTATCCCGCTAAGCGACAGGATAGGGTATGGACAGCTGTGCAATTGCAATTTGTAGATTTTCTAAAGGATTTTCGCAAAGATTTGGGAGGAAAGAAGAACTTTCACAATGGCCCGGGGGGAACCTACGACAATATTATGGTTCTCAGCTACTATGTGGTGTGCCAGGAGGTGACCTCCTTTGCAGAGATAGAGGAAATGTACGGGGAGATTTTTCTTAGCTCCTTCCGCAGGCTGAAATTTGTTAACTGCAACAAAAAAATCTTCAAAAAACTGATGTACAAGGCCTTTTTGATGGCGAAGAAAGGGTGTGACCTATGGCATGACTATGAGATGGAGGTGGAGCCCTACCAGGAAGGAAAACCTATCTGCTACCGCTTTACAGCCTGTCCGGTAGCGCAATTCGCCAAAGACCACAATCTTCTGGAGATTCTGCCTGCCCTATGCAATGTGGATTATGCAGCTATGGAGGTCATACATGCCAGACTGGTAAGGACTACCACCCTGGGCGAAGGAAGCTTCTGCGACTATGCCATCTGCGGTGACCAGGATCCCTATCTGAAGGAGCATCCGGAATTCCGGGATGTCAGAGGCGGCCGCTGGAATAAACTTCTAAAATGATATCCATTTCATGCCATTTTTCGCCCCCCCATTCGGATGCGGATTCCCCAAGATCCCGGAAGCCGAATTTTTTATACATCTTTACCTTTCCCGCAAGGCAGGTAAGAACCAAGCGCTTTATCCCTTTCTCCTGCTGCCTCTATGCGGGCCAACATATGTTCTCGCGAGCACGCCTCATTCGGAGGAAAACAGGCCTCCTCTATATCCGCTGCCTCATCCGCCTCATCCGGTCTGATATTACGAAAGACAAAGCCCTCGTAGAAAGGATTCTCCTCTCTTCCAAAACAACTCAAGGCTTCCTGTCTGGTTTTCTTATCACCCATGATCACATCTCTCCTCCTTCGTTGGTGTCGCTATCCTCTTACTCTCTCCCCTATCTATCCCCGGACATAGCCACAATCGTTTCCACGTGTTCTGTCCAAGGGTAGCAATCATAGGCCCAGGCTTCTTGCGCCAGATATCCTTTTTTTTGCAGGAATTTCAGATCTCTGGCCTGGGTCTTGGGGTTACAGGAGATATAGACCATTCTTTCCGGCTTCATGCGGGCAGCAGAGCTTAAGAAGGTTTCGTCGCTGCCGGACCTGGGGGGATCCAGGAAAAGAACATCGATCCTTTGACCCTGGGCAGCCATATTTTCCATGAATCGGCCCGCGTCTCCCGTATAAAATCGGGCATTTTCCACCTTATTCCTTCTGGCATTACTGATGGCATCTCTGACTGCATCCGGATTTAATTCGACGCCGATGATCTCTCCGGCATGGTCTGAAGCCACCAGGCCGATGGTTCCGATGCCGCAATAGGCGTCCAGAACTCGTTCCTGCCCTGTCAGCCCCGCCAGCTCTACCGCTTTCTTGTAGAGAAGGTCGGTCTGTACCGGATTAATCTGATAAAAGGATCTAGGAGAAATGCGGAACACCTTCCCACACAGGATATCCTCGATATAGCCCTTTCCATACAGAAGGATATTCCGTTCTCCCAGCACCATGCTGGTCTTCTTGTCGTTGATATTGAGAACAAGGGAGGTGATTTCCGGATGAGCCTTGCGCAATGCCTTGACGAAATTGTTCTTGGAAGGAAAAATGGGGGAGGTCACCACCAGGGTAACCAGGATCTGTCCGGTCCGGAAGCCCTTGCGAATGAGGACATGGCGCAGCAGGCCATAGCCGCTGTCCTCATCGTAGACCCGAATGCGAAAGGAGGGCAGTAAGCTGCGGATGGTTCCTATGATCCGGTCACACTCCGGATCCTCAATCAGGCAGGTTTCCACGGGAACCACCCGGTGACTGCCTCTTTCATAGGTTCCGGAAATAATCTCCCCATTCCTTCTTCTGGAAAATACGGCATGGACCTTATTACGGTAATGGTAGGGCTGCTCCATGCCAATGACCGGATGAACCGGACAAAATTCTCCCAGTAAGCTCTTTACCAGCTTTGTCTTTTTCTGCAGCTGATCCGGATAGGAAATCCCCTGCCAGCTGCAGCCGCCACATTTTGCAGCGATTTTACATTTTTTCTCCATCAGAACACGATCCCTATCCCTTCTATCAGCAAGCCCCACAGGACTCCTGCTGCATAGAGGATTCCTGTAATTCTCAGATTCTCCGTCAGTCTGCGGTTGGTTCGAAAGAGCACCAGAATCCCCACTCCGGCTCCCACCAGGAGCCCTGCCATCATCTGGCCGGAGCCCAGTGCCCCCTGCAGGTATAATTCCGTAAGCACCACAGAGGAGGCACAATTAGGAATCAGGCCGATAAGGGCAGCTAAAAAGACCCCCAGAACCGGCTGGCCGGTGAGAAATCCTGCCAGGGTCTCCTCCCCCACCAGCTGGATCAAAAGGCCAATAACCAAAGATACCAGGAAAATAAAGAAGGCAATCTGCAGGGTATGACGAAGAGCCGAGCGCCAGATTCCCTCCTGGCAATGGCAATGCTCCTGCTGGCACAGGTCATGAATATCCTTGCCCTCCTCCCGGGAATGCCGGAAGATCAAATCCAGGGCAAGACCTGTTATCGCCCCTATGACCAGCTTTGCCAGTAATATCTTTCCAATGGCAGTCAAATGAACTGCCTCCGAGATCAGGATAGGCAGCATCTCATCGGAGGTGGAGAGGAAAATAGCCAGCAAAGTGCCCACAGAGATCACCCCGCCTGAGAAAAGGCTGGCCGCTGCTGCCGAGAAGCCGCACTGGGGAACCAGGCCTGCTGCTGCCCCCAGCAGAGGACCCAATCTTCCCGCACTTCCCACAAAACGGGCGGTTTTGCCGCCCGTTCTGTGCTCCAGATATTCCATCATCAGATAAGTCAAAAAAAGGAAGGGCAAAAGCTTAGCCGTATCCTTTAGCGTATCCAAAATTACGTCTGCTATCATCTGTCCATCCCCAGTCTCGCTCTTTTCATTCTTTTCTGTTCTGCCCCTCTTCTGTCCTCCGGCTCCTGGCATCCTTCTCTTTTTTGGCTGTCCCTTTGTCGGATTCCTGTTCTTCAGGCGTCCTGCCATAGGTGCGAAAGAAGGTGGACAGATTGGTCAGAGCCCGAGCCAGAACCTCCACCTCCTGCCCGGTCAGGTGTCGCAGGACTGCTTCTGTCATCTTCTCATGAAATTCTTTATGGTGATGGTAGGCGCCCCGTCCCTTGGCCGTCAGAGATACATAGACCACTCTGCGATCCTTTTCACTGCGGCTGCGCTCCACATAATGCTTCTTCACCAGATTATTCATGGCAGTAGTCAGGGAACCTACCGTAATATTCAGCTTCCGGGCAATCGTCGTCATATTGTTGCCAGACACACCTACTGCCTCCAGCACATGCATATCGTTATTGGTAATATCCTGATATTCCTCGGTAATGATGGCTCTCTCTTCCAGATCCCATATTTCATTAAAAAGATAAACCAAAACATCATTAATAGTGTCATGTGCATTCAAGGCTCTTCTCCTATAGTAAAGGTAGGATTCGTTACAGTGATTGGTCCAGGTTAGATTCTGCCGGGGCAGACTCGAGGTTAGTATAGCATATTTCCAACAGCTTTTCTACATTTTTCTGAATCGTTTGTAACGCTGATTGACCAGGTCTTCCTCGGTCATTGCCCCGTATTTTTGAAGGAATTTCTCTATTTTTTCCTCCAGGAGGGGCATAATGGCCTCCAGATTACGGTCGGTGAGAGGCTCCCCCTCCGGTAGGATCTCCTCAATGATTCCCAGTGCCTTCAGATCTTTGGCGGTCAGCTTCATAGCCTCGGCGGCCTCTGGCGCACGCTTGCTATCCTTCCACAGAATAGAAG
>CAVLCU010000149.1:0-5039 GCA_963661545.1 Lachnospiraceae bacterium
CCCGTATCTACTGTCCGTCGAAAGAGCTTTTTTACCTGATCTGGCCTGGCGGAAGTGGTGATATCCCAGTCATCCGGCTCTTTTCCCAGAATACTATCCCGAACACACCCTCCCACCGCATAAGCCTCAAAGCCTGCCCCATGAAGGCTGTCTAATACCATTTTCACCGTAGCCGGTAATTTTATCTTCACTTTTTCCTCTCCTTAACACTCTATCCGAATCCTCACAGTTTCTTATTTTAACAGATTCGCTTTATTTGTCAAAGGCAAGCCCCGGGGAAATACGAAACATCTGCTTGCACTCTTGGAAAAAATGATTATACTGGAACCTGTGGGATAGGACTTATCCCAAACGATAAGCAAAGGAGCTGTATCAGCTATGAAAAAAAACGTATGGAAAAAGCCAGATCTGGATCTGCCTGCCCTGAATGCCTTCTGTGATGACTATCGAGCCTTTCTGACTGCCTGCAAGACAGAACGGGAGTGTGTTGCCTCCATGGGTGAGGAGTTAAAGGCAGCAGGAGCCTTCCCCCTATCTGAGGTCCTCGACAAGAAGCTGACCCTCAAGACCGGTGATCTGGTTTATGCGGACCGTATGAAGAAGGCTCTCATGATCTTCCGTATCGGAAGCCGTCCGATCCTGGAGGGCATGCGGATTCTGGGAGCTCATATTGATTCCCCCCGCCTGGATCTGAAGCAATGTCCCCTCTATGAGGATACGGATCTGGCTCTTTTGGATACCCATTATTACGGAGGCATCAAGAAATATCAATGGGTGGCTCTTCCCCTGGCTCTCCACGGCCTGGTTGCCAAAAAAGACGGAAGTCTGGTTCCTGTCTCCATCGGTGAGAAGCCGGAGGATCCGGTTTTGGGCGTCTCCGATCTCCTGCCCCACCTGGCTTCCAAACAGATGGAGAAAAAGGCAAATGTCGCTGTAGAAGGGGAGAACCTGAATCTTCTGGTAGGCAGCCGTCCCCTGGCAGACACGGAGAAGGAGGCGGTCAAGGCCTATGTGCTGGCGCTTTTGAAGGATAATTATGGCATTGAGGAGGATGATTTCGTCTCTGCAGAGCTTGAGGTTGTGCCGGCAGGCCCTGCCCGGGATTATGGTCTGGACCGCAGCATGATCATGTCCTACGGACAGGATGACCGGGTCTGCGCCTATACCTCCTACCAGGCCATTCTTGCGGTGAAAGATCCGGAATATACCAGTGTCTGTCTGCTGACAGACAAGGAGGAGATCGGCAGCGTCGGGGCCACCGGCATGCAATCCCGTTTCTTCGAGGATACAACGGCGGATCTTCTGGACGCCCTTGGCTGCTACAGTGAACTCAACCTGCGCCGGATTCTCAAGCGCACCAAAGTTCTCTCCTCCGACGTAAGCGCCGCCTTTGATCCCAATTATCCGGACGTCATGGACAAAAACAACTGTGCCTACCTGGGTCTGGGGCCTGTCTTCAACAAATATACCGGCGCCCGGGGCAAGTCCGGATCCAATGATGCCAATGCGGAATATCTGGCCTGGCTGCGCAAGGTGCTGGATGAGGCAGGCCTTCTCTACCAGACCGCTGAACTGGGCAAGGTAGATGCCGGAGGCGGCGGAACCATCGCCTATATGCTGGCCAATCTGGGCATGGAGGTAGTGGATTTCGGCGTTGCTGTTCTGAACATGCATGCCCCCTGGGAGATCACCAGCAAGGCAGATATCTACGAAACTTATCTGGCTTATTGCGCTTTTTTGCGCAGCTGAAGCCATAAGGAGGGACTGTCATGAAATACCTGAAACAATTGGGAATTATCCTGACGGTGTCATTTGCAGGGGAACTGCTCTATGCAGTCCTCCCCCTGCCTGTCCCAGCCAGCATCTACGGCCTGATCCTGATGATGGCCGCCCTGATTACAGGAATCCTTCCTCTGGAAAAGGTCAAGGAAACAGGAGACTTTCTTATTGAGATCATGCCTCTTATGTTCATCCCGGCAGGGGTGGGACTCCTGGCTTCCTGGGAGGCTCTGCGCCCCGTCCTGGTGCCTATCCTGGTGATTCTGGTTACAACCACTATATTGGTGATGGCGGTAGCCGGGAGAACCACCCAGGCAGTCATCCGCAGGAGGCAGGCCAAAGAAAAGCTTCAGGAGCAAGGCATGTCAGGCAGACCAGGCAAGGAGGGTCTTCAGAAGGAGGCAAAAGAGAAATCATGAAAGAAATGCTCTGTAATTCTGTATTTTTCGGGGTCATGATCAGCATTCTGGCCTATGAGATGGGGATTCTCCTGCGCAAGAGATTTCACCTGGCCATCTTCAACCCCCTGCTGATCTCCATTTTTGCTATCATACTTCTGCTCAGTGTCTTGCATATTGACTATGAAAGCTACAATGAGGGAGCCAAATATCTCAGTTATCTGCTAACGCCGGCGACGGTCTGTCTGGCCATTCCCCTCTATGAGCAGCTGGAATTGCTGAAGAAGCATCTGGCGGCCATTCTGGCCGGAATTACAGCCGGAGTTCTGACCAGCCTCACCGGGGTCCTGGTTCTCTCCCTCCTCTTCCACCTGAACCACCAGCAATATGTCACCCTCCTGCCCAAATCCATTACCACCGCCATCGGTATGGGGGTATCGGAAGAGCTGGGAGGAATCGTAACCATCACCGTAGCCGTGATCATTATCACAGGGGTTTTGGGAAATGTCATCGCCGACCTGGTCTTCAAGGTCTTCCGCATTACTCATCCCATCGCCAGGGGCATCGGCCTGGGCTCCTCCTCCCACGCCATTGGGACCGCGAAAGCTCTGGAGCTGGGGGAAGTAGAAGGCGCCATGAGCAGCCTGTCCATCGTAGTATCCGGACTTCTCACTGTCATTGGCGCCTCTGTATATACCATGTTCCTGTAGCAGTCTCTTGCTTCTGTTACGGCTTCCTACTTCTGCAGCTGCCTCTTGCTTCTGTTACTGCCGCCTGTCTGCTACTTCTTGCCCAAATGGAAGAAACCCTTTTTCTCATAAGGATGGCTCTCCGCAGATAAAAGCTGATAGCCAATAGCCTGGATTTCCCTCTCTGCCAGGGGAAGATCCAGCTCCTCCTCACTGAGAACAACCGTTTCTCCCGCCCTGGCGGAGGAAGAAACCTTCTTAACCTTAAAGATCTTGCGAATCAGATCATTCATATGCGATTCACACATTCCGCACATCATTCCGTCAATTTTCAAAGTTGTCTGAATCATTTTTCTAACCTCCCTTGCCGATCCCCTTATTCGGGACTCCTGCTTCTCTGCCATTGTAGCAAATCAATTCTGCAAATACAACTCATTTTGTCTCTTGTCCCGTACATCTTGCCCCATCAGTCGGGGCTTCCTGTTTTTTATAGAATTTTCACTTTATTTTCATTGACTTTTGGTTTGCATCTCCTTATACTCACAAATACCTTGGTATGGGGCTTCCTATAAAGAAGAATATCCCATGCCTGAAGATAGGAGTATAGAATGATTAAGATTTTAAAACACATGCGTAACAGAGAAAAGGGAATGGCCCTGCTCTGTCTCCTTCTGGTAATTGCCCAGGTCTATTATGACCTGCGGCTGCCGGATTATATGACAGATCTGACCAAACTCATCAAGACCTCCGGCACCACCTCGGATATTATGCAGGTGGGGGTTGATATGCTGATCTGCGCCGGAGCCAGTGCCATCCTATCCATTGCCTGCGGCTTTCTGGCTGCCCGAACTGCCTCTGGCTTCAGTTTCACCCTCCGAGGCAAGCTTTTCCACCATATCATGGATATGGGAAGTGAGGAAATGCAGGATTTCTCCATTCCCAGTCTTATCACCCGCACCACCAATGACATTACCCAGATTCAGATGATCCTGGCTCTTGGGCTGCAGATGATGATTAAGGCCCCCATCATGGCCGTCTGGGCTATTGTCAAGATTCTGGGCAAAAGCTGGGAACTGTCGGCAGTCACCGCCGGATTTGTAGCTGTCATCTTTGTCCTTATTCTGATGATCATGCGCACCTGCATCCCTCGCTTTCGTCTGGTGCAGAAGCTGACCGATAAGATCAACCGGGCAGCCCGGGAGAATCTGACCGGCATCCAGGTAGTTCATGCCTTTCATGCGGAGGACTTTCAGAATAAGAAGTTTGACGAGCCCAGCCGGGACATGATGAATCTCCAATTAAAAAACCAAAGATTATTTGCCTTGGTTCTTCCTATCCTGACTTTAGGAATGAATGGCCTATCCCTGTCCATCTACTGGGTAGGTGCAGCCCTGGTGGAGGCCATCTCCCTGACCAATCTGGAGGCCAGATTGTCCCTCTTCAGTGAAGTTCTGGTCTTCAGCACCTATGCCACCTATATCATTATGGCCTTCATGATGCTGGCTATGATTTTTATGCTCCTTCCCCAGGCCCAGGTATCCGCAGAGCGAATTACCGAGGTTCTGGACCGGCAGGTCTCTGTCCGGGAGGGAAATCTGGGGGGAAGACGAGGCGATGGCTCTGCAGGGGATTCTAAGGAAATACAGGCCAAGGGCTCTGCAGAGGACTCTAAGGAAATAGAGTCCAAAGCCGCCGGCCTCCTGGAATTTCGCCATGTATCCTTCCGCTATCCCCACGCCTCCGGCGAAGCCTTGACGGATGTCAGTTTTCAGGTAAGGAAGGGGGAGACCCTGGCCATCATAGGAGCTACCGGCAGCGGCAAAACCACCCTGGTCAGCCTGATCCCCCGCTTCTACGACCCAACAGCCGGGCAAGTTCTCATAGATGGCAGAGATGTCAGGGATTATACCTTCGACGCCCTCTACGATAAATTGGGATACGTAACCCAGAAGGCTATCCTTTTCTCCGGAACCATAGAGGAGAATATTCTCTTTGGCCAAAGCTCCGCCTCCAAGGATCCGGAAACCCTGGCCCAGGCCATTGACCTGTCTCAAGCCCGGGAATTCGTAGATCAACTGCCAGAGGGCAGCCAACATGCTATTGCCCAGTTAGGACGAAACGTATCCGGCGGACAAAAGCAGCGTCTGTCCATTGCCCGAGCCCTGGCCAGAAA
>CAVLCU010000150.1:0-4993 GCA_963661545.1 Lachnospiraceae bacterium
CTTCGCATATCAGAAATTCAGTTCCAGATGGGAGACGGTGGAAAAAGAAGAAAAAGAGAACAAAGGCAGTCAACAGGACCCTGGAAATCATTCTGTGGATCTGTAGTATGGTAACAATCTACCCCCTTCTGATGGTACTCCTCACCTCTTTCAAGAGTAAGGGCCAGGCTTCTTATATGAACATCAGCCTCCCATCCGAATGGCATTTTGAGAATTATACCACGGTAATCGAGAAAAACTTCTGGCAGTCCCTGGGAAACAGTGTTTTTATTACCTTTCTCTCGGTCTTGCTGATTACGGCACTGGCTGCCCTGATCAGCTTTATCATTGCCAGACGGGATACCAGGGTCTGCAGGATCAGCTACAAGGTGATTACTCTGGGCATCATCGCCCCCTTTGCAGCCTTGCCCACCATCCAATTGCTGCAGAAGCTGGGCATCTACGGTTCGAGAATCGGTCTGTGCTTCGTCTATGCAGCCCTGTATCTCCCCTTCTCCACCATGATGCTTACCGGTTTTATCAAGGGAATCCCCAGAGAGTTGGATGAGGCAGCTGTGATGGACGGTGCTTACGGGCTTCGCCTTTTTGTTAAGGTGATTCTTCCCTTGTTGAAGCCTGCCCTGGCCACCACCGGTATTTTGAACTTTATGTGGGTGTGGAATGAGCTGCAGATCCCTATGTACCTGCTGAATTCCTCTTCCAAATGGACCCTTCCCTTGTCCGTCTACAACTTCTACGGGCAATACAGCAGAAGCTGGAACCTGGTATGTGCGGATGTAGTTCTGGTATCTCTGCCCGTCATCCTTGTCTATATCTTTGCCCAAAAATGGCTGATCTCCGGGATGACCGCAGGCGCTGTGAAGGGGTGAGAGGATTATGAAAATATATTATACAGGAACCTGGGAATCCATCCGGCGTCATGAAGTTCCTCAGTGGTATCATGACTGTAAATTCGGTATCTTTGTCCATTGGGGGGTCTATTCCGTCCCGGCCTATGCCCCCAGAACCTGGGAGCTGGGGGAAGTCCCCTGCGATGAAACCTGGTTTTGCAACAATCCCTATGCAGAGTGGTATTACAATTCTTTGCATGTGGGACAGGGTCCTACCTATGAGCATCATATCCGGAAGTATGGCAAGGACTTTTCCTACGAGGATTTCATCCCCCTGTGGAAGGCGGAGCATTGGGATCCGGCTCAGTGGGCGGAGCTCTTCCGGAAGGCCGGTGCCCAATACGTGGTATTAACCACCAAGCATCACGACGGCTATTGCCTGTTTGACAGCGATTATACGGATTTTAACACTGTTAAAATGAGCCCGGGAAGGGATATTACCGCAGAATTGACGGATGCGGTTCGGGGGGCAGGACTGCGGATGGGATTTTATTATTCGGGAATCATCGACTGGCAGTTCGCCAACGATCCCATTTACACTGAGGAGCAGAATCATTACAATGCCTGCCCTACTGCGGAATATGGGGATTATTCCTATAAGCAGATGAAGGAATTGATCGACAAATATCATCCCTCTATATTCTGGAATGATATCGGCTGGCCCAAGCAGAGCGAGCATATGATGCCCTATCTGCTGGCACATTATTACAATACGGTGGAGGAAGGGGTAACGAACGACCGCTACAACGGTCTCTATCACGACTACCTGACCCGGGAATATCAATATGGCAAGATGGACAGGAGGGAAAAATGGGAAATGTGCCGGGGCATGGGTCTGTCCTTTGGCTATAACGAAAACGAGGGCGATGACCAGCTGATCAGCCTGCCCAAATTGATCAACCTTCTGGTGGGAACCGTTGCCAACAACGGCAACCTTTTGCTGAATATCGGCCCCAAAGCCGACGGCACTATCCCCGAGGAGCAGGGGAAGCGCCTGCTGGCCCTGGGAAAATGGCTGGAGATGAACGGCGAGGGAATCTATGGCACCCGCTGCAGCAAGAGAGAATCCAGGTATCTGGAAGCAGGAAGGGAGATTCACTATACCAGAAAAGGAAAGGATCTCTATCTCTTTCTGGATGGCCTGCAGGAGGGGAAAAATACAATGGTGATCCCGGATGTGCAGGGCACCCTGGAGGCTCTGAATCCGGAATTGACCTTTGACCAGAAAAGGACAGAGGAAGGATTGGTTCTGACCCTGGAGAATTATCAGCCGGATATGTATGCCATCGGCTTTTGGGGACCTGGGCTGGAGTAAGCCTTCTGCCCGGTGCAATGTCCCGTGCAGAACAGGCTTTTGCATCATCCGGACAGGAAAAAATCGAAGAGCAGCGGATAGCTGCTCTTCGACTTTTTCGAACATTTTTCAGATTAGTTGTAGATATGTACCGTAGTTCCTCTGGGAATCTGGGTGTAGATGAAGTAAGCATTGGGCTCCTCCAGCCGGATACATCCTAAGGAAGCCGCTGCATCCATGGTGCCGTCCAGAATCTTCTTTGGTGCGTCATCCCAGTAATAGATCTGGGTGTGGAAATAGTAAACATCATAGATCTGGGTTGCCCACCAGCATTTGTGGCCTTCACCGAACCAGTTGAAGCGTCCTTTGATCTTGTAGGTACCGGTGGGGGTAGGAGTGGAAGCCTTGCCTACCACGCAGGGCCAATACTTGATCTCTGACCAATTGCCCTTGGATCCCTGATAAATGGCAACTCGGTGGAGTTCTCGATTGACCAGAATCAGGTACTGGGTGTCGCTGGAAAAGCCTTGTGCCAGCTCAAACATGGACTGGTTGCTGTTGGGGGTCCGGTAACTGAGCTGGTAGGTGGTTCCAGCCGCATAGGTGCGGGCACCGGAGGCGTTGGTGACATAGCAATGGGAGTAATAGGTTCCCCCGTGCTTGTGGTTGTCGCTTTTGATATCTGCATACCAGGCATTGCCGCTCTGGCTTGCCTTGTACCATTTTACATCGTCCTGACCATTGGTCTGGCTCCAGGTGGCGAATTCAACCTTGCTGATATTGGAGCCGGGATTGACAATCCATACCCGGCAGGAATAGGATCCTGTGGACTGGACATACATGTAGCGGTCGGCCGTAAGGGAGACGGAGGTGCCGGCGCAGAAGCTGAAGACCCCGTTGTTTCCATAGGCATAGGCGTGAGCCGTGTAGGTACCGAAGGTATGGCCATGGTTGCTGACATTGACATCCACATAATAGGTGCCGTCCCCGGCTTTCTGGGCGGTATACCAACGAAGCTTGCTCTGGTCATTGCCAGGCCAGGCGGCGATCCGCACCTGCTGGATGCCTGAGGCGGAGCGAAGACCCGAGAGAGTCAGGCGGAAGCTTCCGTTTTGTCCGTTCTGATTGCTGGCGGTCAGGCCTGTGGCGGAGACAGGGTCGATCCGGAAGGAGCTGCCGGCCATATAGTTGGAGCCATTGTAGATATGGACATAATAGGTGCCGGAGTCCCCGTGATTCTTAATGGGTACGTTGACGGTGGAGGTATTGCCGTCCGGAGTCAGGGTGTACCACTTGAGATCGTTCTGGCCATTGTTGGCGCTCCAGACAGCTGCCTTAAGGCTCTTGCCCTGACTGCCGATATAGGTAATGGCGGCCTGCATCTGGTCATCGCTGACCTGAATCGCCATTCCGGAGGCCAGGGTCACAGTCTGAGTGATGCCTCCCACGAAAGAGGCGATATCGTTATTGTCTGTGATATAGCAATGCAGGAAGTAGGTGCCATCCTGATACTTGTGGTTGGCGGCTGCCACATCTACCACATAATCATTCCCCTGGCGGCTGGCGGTATACCATTTCAGGTCATCCTGTCCCTTGTGCTGACTCCAGACAGCAACTGCGACCTTCTGGATGCCTGCCGGAACCTGGGCATTGGAGATGCGTACCCGGAAGGTACCCTTGGTCTTGTTCACGCTGGAGGAGTCTACCGATACCTTGGCTGTGGGAGCCGTGACGGTGACTGTCTTGCCATCAAAGAAGTCCTTTTTTCCATTGATGGTCTGGTAGCAGTGAATGGAGTAGTCGCCGGTATCCTTGTGACCCTTGATAGGTAGGGAAGCGGTCCAGCTGCCATCGGACTGGCGGCTGGCGCTGATCCAGCTGACATCATCCTGGCCGTTTTCCACACTCCAGATAGCGAAGGATACGGCAGTGGCGGAAGAATCAATGCCAATGGCAGCAGCCTGGACACTTCTCTCATCCGAGGAGAGGAGGGCGGTCATGCCATTTTGAACCTGTACCTGGGTGCTGGTTCCTCCGGCAAAGGACTGGATCCCCTTGGAATCGGTAATATAACAGTGAATATGGTAGGTTCCCGTTTCATATCCGTGCTCCTTGGCACTGACTTTAACCAGGTAATCAGAGCCATTTTGCTGGGGGGTATACCAGACGACATCATTTTGTCCATTCTGAGCGCCCCAGACAGCCACGGCGATGCGGCTGAGACCGGAAGGAGTATTGAGGTTGGAGATCCTTACGGTGAAGGTTCCGTTCTTGGTATCTACGCTGGCGGGATCCACTGCTATGGCAGCTGTGGGATTGGCGGAAATAGCATTCGCAGTCCCGGCCTCGTTAGAATCTGTGGAAGCTGCGGCAGCTTGGTCATCCGAAACCGCCTGGTCATCCGGGGCAGCGATCAGAGCAGGCTCCTCTGCAGATAAGGAGGGCTCTGCTGACTGGGAGGACTCCTCTGTTCCTGTCAGGATGGGTTTCTGTGGATCGTCGGCTAGAATCCTTGCAGGGGCTACAGTGGTAACCAGCATTGTTGCCGCCAGCAGGGGGGGCATCCATCTCTTATTCATTCTCTTCCTCATTCTTCGTGACACTCCTTTCATGATGAAAAAAGATTACTACTTCAGTGTAGCACATCCTATAGTTGCATACAATTGTTTTTCATGATTTCTTGTCTTGCCATCCACGCTTGGTGGTTACTTATTATTACGAACAAACAAGCCGGAGGGATAAAGATTTTATAAACTTTGGTTACAGTGTCAAAAGCCTGAGCCCACGACATGCTCGCATGTCGGTGGGG
>CAVLCU010000151.1:0-4980 GCA_963661545.1 Lachnospiraceae bacterium
TTCCCCCACCGACATGCGAGCATGTCGTGGGCTCAGGCTTTTGACACTGTAACCAAGCTTGACAAAGAGCTAAAAAATAGCTACTATGATTGTATACAATACACAGGTGCACTGAGGTCGAAAATCATGAAATTAAAGGCAATGGCTAAGATCAATCTGGGTTTGGATGTGGTGAGGAAGCGGGAAGATGGCTATCATGAGGTGCGCATGATCATGCAGACGGTGCAGCTTCATGATGAGTTGATCCTGACGGAGACTTCTGAACCGGGGATACGGATGACCACCAATCTGCCCTATGTGCCGGTGAACAGCAATAATCTGGTCTATCGGGCGGCAGAGCTCCTCATGCAGGAATTCCATATTTCCCAGGGTTTGGAGGTTCGCTTAACCAAGAGGATTCCGGTAGCTGCGGGTATGGCGGGGGGAAGTTCCGATGCGGCTGCGGCTTTCGTGGGGGTCAATCGAATCTTTCGCCTGGGCTTATCTAAGAGAGAATTGATGGAGCGGGCGGTGCAGATTGGGGCGGATGTCCCCTATTGCATTTTGCGGGGAACGGCCCTGGCGGAGGGAATCGGCGAAAGATTGACCCCTCTGTCTCCTATGCCTGCCTGCCATCTTCTGATTGGCAAGCCGGGAGTCAGCCTCTCCACCAGATATGTCTATGGCAATCTGCGGGCGGATGAGATTACCGATCATCCGGATATTGACGGAATGGTGACAGCCCTGAAAGAGGGCTCCCTGTCCGGGGTGACCGGGCGTATGGCCAATGTTTTGGAGGGGGTCAGTATTGCTGCACATCCGGTTATCGGAGAGATTAAGAAGCACATGAGGGAGCATGGCGCTTTGGGGGCTTTGATGAGTGGCAGCGGACCTACTGTTTTCGGGATTTTTGACAGCAGACGGACAGCAGAGAAAGCCGGCAGGGCACTGAAGGCCAGCGGCTTGGCTCGGCAGGTGATTCTGACAAGGCCTTTTCAAGGGGGTGGACGAGTATGAAGGAGGATGATTTAACCAGGATCATGACAGAGTATCAGTATATGCCCTTGCGGGACGTGGTCTTTCACGCCCTGCGCAAGGGAATTATGCAAGGGGATTTGAAGCCGGGGGAACGCTTGATGGAGATCAAGCTGGCCAATCGGCTGGGGGTCAGCCGAACCCCCATTCGGGAAGCGATTCGCATGCTGGAGCTGGAGGGGCTGGTGGTTATGATCCCTCGTAAGGGGGCTCAGGTGGCGGAGATTACCGAGAAGGATCTGAAGGATGTGCTGGAGGTTCGCATGGGTCTGGAGGAAATGGCAGTAAGTCTGGCCTGTCAAAGAATCACAGACGAACAGCTGGAGAGCCTGTATCAGGCTTCCCGCAAGTTTGAAAATGCCGTCAGAGAGGATGATCTGACGGCGCTTGCTCAGGCAGATGTGGATTTTCATGATCTGATCTACAAGGCTACGGGAAATGAGCGGCTGGTTCAGCTGCTGAATAATATTCGGGAGCAGATGTATCGCTATCGGGTGGAATATCTGAAGGACGAAGAGATCCGTACCTCCTTGATTCAAGAGCATGATGCTCTGCTGGATAAGCTGCGGCAGCGGGATATGGAAGGTTCTAAGGCAGTTACAACCAGCCATATCGAGCGCCAGCAGAATTATATCTTACATACCATTGAGGAACAGAACCGCAAGAAGAAAGAAACCGGTGCAAGAAACAGATAATCAGGCCTTATCCCAGCAGCTTTTGATTTCTCTTCATGGTTTCCTCCATGAGCTGGCGGATATAGGCACCGGGCTGCTTCTTATGTTCCGGCGGCAGCTGAGCCAGGTCCAGGGGCTGGCCATACTCGATGACCACCCGGGCAGACCGCACCCAGGGGAAATGGCCTTCCCAGATGCTGGCGGAATTGCAAATAGAGACCGGAACCACCGGTCGGCCGCTTTTGGAGGCCATCTTTAAGCTGCCCTCATGAAAGGGAAGCAGGGGCAGATCCTCCTCATTCTTGTTGCGGGTACCCTCAGGAAAGATGAAGACAGAGGTTCCCTCCTTGAGCAGCTGGATGCCGTCCAGAATCATTTTCATCCCTTCCTTCAGGTTCTTCCGATCGAAGAAGAGACAGCCGATGTACCTGGCCCAGAGAGAAAAGAGAGGAATGCTTCCCAGCTCCTTCTTAGCCACATAGCCCGTGGCGCGAGGGGTATGGATATAGGTTAGGATGATATCAAAGATACTTCTGTGGTTGCCTACATAGAGGACGGGAGTATCCCTGGGAACTCTTTCTTCCCCTATAACAGTTAGCTTTACTCCGGCTCCGGCGATTAATAATCGGAAGACCCAGCGGATCATGGCGCTGGCGATGCGGGTTCGACGCTGAGGATTTTGTCTTCCTATCAGCCATAGAAGCAGGAGCACAGGAAGGGTCAGAATCAAGTATAGGACTGCGATCAGCAGCAGCAATAGAAGACGTAGCATAAGATATCCTTTCCTGACTTTCGTCGGTGGTGGCTGCCGGGGCAGAAAGCCCAAAGCAGCTGGCCAACCCTTGTGGCAGCACAGCTTTCCGGCGGCAGGCACGGTTGCTTTTCTCCCTATTATACGAAAAAGAGGCCAGAGTTTCAACAGAAAAAGTCTTCGCAGGCCGACGGCCCAAAAGAGGCGAAGGCCGAGCAGGCAAAGGGAAAATGGGAGAAGGAGGCTGAAAGACAAGAAGGCAACAGAGAAGGGAAAGAGCCCAAGGGCAAAAAAGAGACAGGAAAGGGAAAAAAGAAAATGGAAGGGAAAAAGATAAGGGAGGAAGAAAAAGGAAGAATCCGCTGTATTGCCCTGGACTTGGACGGAACGACCCTGTCGGATGCCAAAAGCCTGAGTCCGGGGAACCGGCAGGCTCTGGAGGCTGCCATAGCATGTGGGATCCATGTGGTTGTGGCCAGTGGCAGAGCTCTCTATTCCCTGCCCAAGGTTGTGACAGACCTGGAGGGGATCGAATATGCCATTACCTCCAATGGAGCAGCTGTCTACCAGCTGGGGTCCGGTCAGTGTATTCGACGGGTGACTCTGGCGGCGGAAGCCGTGGAGAGAACCCTAGAGCTTACGGAAAATTATTGCTGCAACTACGAGGCCTTTCTGGAGGGAATTCCCTATGCCAGGGAGGAATATGTCCGGGATCCGGGACGCTTCGGCGTCATGCCCTATGCCATCGAATATGTTCGGACCACCCGGCGGGGAGTAGGCGATATCGGCGCATTTATTCGGGAGCACGCAGGAGAGCTGGATGGCCTGGATCTGGTCCTTTTCCGGGAGGAGGACAAGAAGGAGATCTGGAGCCTGCTGCAGAATAGTGGGGAGCCCTTGTATATCACATCCTCTGTCCGCAACCGGGTGGAGCTGTCCAGCCCCCAGGCGGGCAAGGCGGCAGGTCTTCGCTTTCTTCTGGAGCAATTGGGCATCTCTCCGGAGGAGACAGTAGCCTTTGGGGATGGGGATAATGATATCGATATGCTGCAGACTGTGGGCTGGGGGATCGCCATGGCCAACGCCTCTCCCAATTGCAAGAAGGCTGCAGATTATATCACAAAGACCAATCTGGAGGACGGGGTGGCCTATGGGATCCGGGAGATTCTGCACATTGGCTAAGAGTGGGGAAGGGGGTAATTATGAAAATACATGGTTTTCAGACCTTGACATTATTGGATTATCCGGAGCATTTGGCCTGCACGGTATTTCTGGGACATTGTAATTTTCGCTGTCCCTTTTGCCAAAATGGCAGACTGGTTCTGCACCCGGAGCAGGAGCCGGTGGTGGAAGAGGAGGAGATCCTGGACCACCTGAAAAGGCGGAAGGGCATCCTGGAGGGGGTCTGTATGACCGGGGGAGAGCCCACCCTGCACCCGGAATTGGGAGATTTCATCCGTAAGGTAAAGGGGTTGGGCTACAAGGTCAAGCTGGATACCAACGGCTACCGACCGGAGGTGCTCAAGGAGCTTGTGGCAGAGGGCTTGCTGGATTATGTGGCCATGGATATCAAGAATGCCCCGGCCCGCTATGCTATGACAGCAGGTCTGAAGGAGCTGGATCTCCTGCGGATTCAGGATTCCGTGGAATTCCTGCTGGAGGACAGGGTGGAGTATGAATTTCGCACCACAGTAGTTCGCCAGCTGCACGGTTGGAAGGAGTTCGAGACCATCGGACGATGGCTGAAGGGCTGCAGACGCTATTTCCTTCAGAATTATCGGGAGTCGGAGGGAGTCATATCGCCTATTTATACGGGATATGCCAGGGAGCAGTTGGAACGCTTCCGGGATCTGTTAAGAAAGGATATTTCCCTGGTGGAGATTCGAGGCGTGGATTAGAAAGGGAGATAGGAAGGAAAGCAGATGGAGGAACACATCATTCAGGAAAAGTACATGAGGGAGGCCATTCGCCAGGCCAGGAAGGCAGAGGCCCTGATGGAGGTTCCCATTGGCTGTGTGATTGTATATCAGGATAAGGTTATCGCCAGAGGATATAATCGGCGCAATACAGATAAGAATACCCTGTCCCATGCGGAATTAAATGCCATTCGCAAGGCCAGTAAAAAGCTGGGAGACTGGCGGCTGGAGGGCTGCGTCATGTATGTGACCCTGGAGCCCTGTCAGATGTGCGCCGGAGCTCTGGTGCAGGCCAGGATCGACCAGGTGGTCATAGGCTGCCGCAACCCCAAGGCGGGCTGCGCCGGATCCGTCATCAACCTTCTGGACATGCCCCAATTCAACCATCAGGTCAAGATTACGGAAGGTCTCCTGGAGAAGGAATGCAGCAGCCTGCTGAGTGAATTCTTCAAAAAACTTCGCAAGAACAAGAAGATCATCTTGACAAGAGAAAGATCCTTCGATTGAACTGAGTATAGTTAATTAATTGCAAAAGCCCCGCGAAAACCCGAATTGAGGGAGGGTGCTAAACGTGTGCCAGTGGCACACGTTTAGCACCGACCGAAGCGGAGCGTAGACGTGGGAG
>CAVLCU010000152.1:0-4860 GCA_963661545.1 Lachnospiraceae bacterium
TTCCGTGCTACGCACTCCCACAATCCCCCCTCAATTCGGGTTTTCGCGGGGCTTTTGCCCCACTTCACCCTCATTGAGGGGCGTGTCATAAAGCCATTCCCCCACCGACATGCGAGCATGTCGTGGGCTCAGGCTTTTGACACTGTAACCAAAATTAATTGCTTGACAGGCAGAGGACTTTGTATTATTATGGAACAGAAAACGAACATTTGTTCATTCGCAAGGAGGAAGGTACATTTATGGCAAATCATGAGGATAAGATGACTGCCCTGGAGGCGGCTTTGGGACAGATTGAGAAGCAGTATGGCAAGGGTGCGGTGATGAAGCTGGGGGATAATGGGGCGAATATGAATGTGGAGACGATCCCCACCGGTTCTCTGAGCCTGGATATTGCCCTGGGTCTGGGGGGCATTCCCAAGGGAAGAATTGTAGAGATCTATGGACCGGAATCCTCCGGTAAGACCACAGTTGCCCTGCATATGGTGGCAGAGGTGCAGAGAAAGGGAGGCATTGCCGGATTCATTGATGCGGAGCATGCTCTGGATCCTGTCTATGCCCGGAATATCGGTGTGGATATCGACAATCTCTATATCTCCCAGCCGGATAATGGGGAGCAGGCGCTGGAGATTACGGAGACTATGGTTCGATCCGGGGCTGTGGATATCATCATTGTAGACTCGGTGGCTGCCCTGGTGCCCAAGGCGGAGATCGATGGGGATATGGGAGATTCCCATGTGGGATTGCATGCCCGGATGATGTCCCAGGCTTGCCGCAAGCTGACTGCAGCCATCAGTAAGACCAACTGTGTTGTGATCTTTATCAACCAGCTGAGAGAAAAGGTCGGCGTTATGTTCGGCAGCCCGGAGACCACCACCGGCGGTCGGGCTTTGAAGTTCTATTCCTCCGTTCGCCTGGATGTAAGAAAGATAGATGTGTTGAAGCAAAATGGGGAAATCGTAGGCAACCGAACCAAGGTGAAGGTGGTTAAGAACAAGATTGCCCCCCCCTTCCGGGAGGCGGAGTTCGATATTATGTACGGGAAGGGCATCTCCAAGGAGGGAGATGTGCTGGATCTGGCAGCCAAGATGAATATTGTACAGAAAAGCGGCGCCTGGTTTGCCTACAATGGCAGCAAGCTGGGGCAGGGAAGGGAGAATTCCAAGGCATATCTGGCAGACCATGAGGAATTGCTGGAGGAGATTGAGAACAAGGTTCGATCCGCTTTCCATCTGCAGGAAACTGCCGGAGAGCCCTCGTCCTTTACCCCCGGGAAGGAGGAAGATCAGACTCCACTTCCGACGGAGGCCGCCCGGACCCCTGACGGAGAATAAGGGATGGACAGGGAAGAGAAGGGGAGTAAGGCGGCTGTGCGTAAGGCCATGCAGCTTTTGCTGGCTCGGGAACGATCCGAGGAGGAATTGAGAGGAAGACTGACCCAGGCCGGTTTTGAACCGGAGGAGACCGAAGAAGCCCTGAATTATGTGAAGTCCTATGGATATGTCAATGACAGACGTTATGCGGAGAATTACGTGATCAGTGCCGCCAGCAAGAAGAGCCGCAGGATGATCCGGTCTTATCTGGAAGAAAAGGGACTTGCAGAGGAGGAGATAGAGAGGGCTCTGGCAGACCTTCCCGAGGATGAGACCCCTCTGGTGGCCAGCCTCCTGGTGAAGAAGGCGGGTCCGCCCCACCCTATGGAAGAAAAGGAGCTGCGGCGGGTCTTCGCTTATCTGGCAAGGAAGGGCTTCCCTTCCTCAGACATATGGAGGGCTCTGCGGGAGTACCAGGCAGAGGGAAGGGAATAAACCAGCAGTCCGCTCTCATTCGTGGGGGGGACTAAAGAATGAAGAATGAAATTGTATTATTTACAGATGGTGATGTTAATATAGAAGTTCAAATCAATCCTGAACAGGAGACGGCTTGGCTGACTCAAAAACAAATGGAAGTGTTGTTTGAAGTTAAGCACGCTACAGTAAGTGAACATATTTCAAATATTCTTGCGTCTGGAGAACTGGATGAAACTTCTGTCGGTTTTTCCGACAGAAGTACAGGGGGAAGAAAACCTAAAATTTATAATTTGGATATGATTTTGTCCGTCGGATATCGAGTTAATTCCAAAAGAGGTATAGCTTTCAGAAAATGGGCAAATAATGTTCTGAAACAGTTTGTTTTGAAGGGCTATGCAATCAATGAAAGGCGTCTTCAGGCACTTAATAAAACAGTTGATATTCAGTCACGGATGCTTGCGGATGCACTTGATATAGAGGAAAAAGATGTGCTCAGAGCTGTGAATGAATACACGGATGCATTGATTCTTCTGGATCAATATGACCACCATGCATTAAGTAAGCCAGAGGGAAGTGCTCCAGTATACCGCATCACTTATGAAGAGTGTGTTCGGCTGGTTGGTCAGATGAAGGCTTCTTTTGAAACAGATGTATTTGGTGTAGAAAAAGAAGCCGGTAAGGTAGAAGGAATTATTGCCGCTGTTTACCAGAGTGTATTTGGACAGGATGCGTATCCATCCTTGGAAGAGAAAGCGGCGAATCTATTGTATTTTATGATAAAGGATCATCCATACGCAGATGGCTGTAAAAGAATTGCAGCATCACTGTTCCTGGAATTTTTAGATAAGAATAATGCGTTATTCCAGGATGGAGAAAAGAGACTCAGTGATGGAACGTTAGTAGCAATTACATTGATGATTGCTGAATCAAAAGCAGAAGAAAAAAATGTGATGGTAAAAATGGTAATGAATCTGTTGGAATTATAGTGGCATTGCATGGCTTTTATATTACAACGGCATATGATGAGATGAATCAACCTGCAATGTCATCGGATATCACTTGTCCTTTTCTCAGTTATAGCTATTTGCCCGTTTTCCTTGTAATTTGGTGAGGGGGTAATTGACAAACGTCTAAAAACAGTATAAAATTGATGTGTTGCGATTGTTTTGTACAATGAAAACTTAATAAGGAGGTGCTCCTGTAGTGATTGTACCTATCATTATCAGTGCAGTCATTGCTGTGGTTGTCACCGTGCTTGTTGCAGTTCCTCTTGCCGGCAAGGCAGCGGTTGCCAGGAAGGTACAGGAAGATGCGGAAACTCTTGGTACTGCTGAGGAAAAAGCCAGAAACATAATAGACGAGGCCTTGAAAACAGCTGAAACGAAGAAGAGAGAAGCGCTCCTGGAAGCCAAGGAAGAGAACCTGAAAGTCAAGAATGAACAGGATCGGGAATATCGGGAACGCAGATCGGAACTGCAAAAGTATGAAAAACGCGTGTTGTCCAAGGAGGAATCTGCGGACCGGAAAGCGGATGCGCTGGAGCGTCGTGAGAATGACATAGCAGCAAGAGAGACAGAGTTAAAGAAGAAAGAAAAGAAAGTTGACGAATTACATGATCAAGGAGTACAGGAACTGGAGAGAATATCCGGTTTGACCTCCGAACAAGCAAAAGAATATCTTTTAAAATCTGTTGAGGACGCAGTAAAGATTGACACAGCCAAGCTTTACAAGGAATTGGAGAGTAAGGCGAAGGAAGAAGCAGGCCGCAAGGCCAAGGAATTTGTGGTCACTGCCATTCAGAAGTGCGCAGTGGATCATGTCGCAGAGACTACGATATCCGTAGTGCAGCTGCCGGGAGATGAGATGAAGGGACGGATCATCGGCCGTGAGGGTCGGAATATCCGGACCCTGGAGACGCTGACAGGCGTGGATCTGATCATCGATGATACGCCGGAGGCTGTGGTATTATCCTCTTTTGATCCCATCCGCCGGGAGGTGGCCAGGATCGCATTGGAAAGGCTGATTGTGGACGGCCGCATCCATCCGGCTCGGATAGAAGAGATGGTGGAGAAGGCGCAAAGGGAAGTAGATGCAACCATCCGGGAGGAAGGCGAGGCAGCGACCTTGGAAGTCGGTGTCCACGGAATCCATCCGGAGCTCGTTCGTCTGCTGGGACGTATGAAGTTCCGTTCCAGCTATGGACAAAATGCCTTGAAGCATTCCATTGAAGTAGCACAGTTGACCGGACTTTTGGCCGGTGAGATTGGACTGGATGTCCGGACCGCGAAGAGAGCCGGACTGCTGCATGATATTGGAAAATCCATTGACCATGAGGTAGAAGGCTCCCATATTCAGATCGGCGCAGACTTGTGCAGAAAGTACAAGGAATCCGCCCTGATTGTGAATGCAGTGGAGGCTCATCATGGCGATGTAGAACCGCAATCCCTGATTGCCTGTGTTGTTCAGGCGGCAGATGCCATATCCGCCGCAAGACCGGGGGCGCGCAGGGAGACCCTGGAAACATATACCAACAGATTAAAGCAATTGGAAGATATCACCAACTCCTTCAAGGGAGTGGAAAAGTCTTTTGCTATTCAGGCAGGACGTGAGATCCGTGTCATGGTAGTACCGGAGCAGGTCAATGACTCGGATATGGTATTGCTGGCTCGGGATATTTCCAAGCAGATCGAGAAGGATCTGGAATATCCGGGACAGATCAAGGTGAATGTAATTCGTGAAAGCCGCGTAATCGATTACGCAAAGTAAGAAAAGCAAAAAGAAAGAGCTGGGAAATCAAAAGCCGCAAGGACTGAACCGGAAACTGGTTTGGACCATGCGGCTTTCATTCGTGGTGGGCCAAAATAGCGTGCAGGAACCAAAGGTTTGGGTGTCAAAACACCCAAACCTTTGGTTACACGGATTGTTCCGTGCTACGCACTCCCACAATCCTTCCTCAATTCGGGTTTTCGCGGGGCTTCGCCCCACTTCACCCTCATTGAGGGGCGTGTCATAAAGCCATTCCCCCACCGACATGCGAGCATGTCGTGGGCTCAGGCTTTTGACACTGTAACCA
>CAVLCU010000153.1:0-4807 GCA_963661545.1 Lachnospiraceae bacterium
GGCGGCAGCTGCGAGAGCACGTCAGTGCGAAGCAGCTGGCTTTCATAGGTGGTGGGGGCGGCGCTAGCCGCCATGGACCTTTACTGCAAAAGCCCCGGACGGCGGATGCCGGCCTTCCTGTGAGCAGGGGGTTTACTTGCCCTGTACTCTTTGTTAAAATACACATAACTGTTCAGAGCCACCCTCAAAATGCTCCGCATTTTGTCGGTATGGCATATGGCATATCCGTCGGCTACTAAGGCAATCACAACCCAGAACGGTCAGAAAGGATTTTCATGGCAACTATTCGTGATGTCGCACAGGAAGCAGGGGTTTCTGTCGCCACTGTTTCCAATTACTTGAATCATACCAAACCAGTAAGGAAGGAAACTGCGAGGAAAATTCAGCAGGCGATTGATTCCTTGAACTATTCTCAAAATCTGTCAGCCCGAAGTCTGAAATCCAATCATTATCCGGATATAGGGGTTATCCTGCCCAATTTTGATGATCCCTACTATGTACAGCTCTTTCAGGGCATGGAATCTGCCTTTCAAAATTCAGGCTATTTTCTGAATCCGGCCTTTTCCTATGATATACCGGATCTGGAGCAAACCATTCTCCAGGGGTTGCTCCAGAAGCAAATCTGTGGCCTGATCATGCTCTCTAGTCAGCCGGATAATCCTAGTTTCTACCAGAATCATTTTGCTAATCCTGCGCGGCCGCTGGTTCTCATTGACCGTGATATTCCCGATTTAGAGGCAAACTACCTCTCCTTTGACACATGTTCCATCATGGAACATGTGTCGATCCGTCTGTTGAAAAAAGGTTTTCATCACCTTCTTCTTGTCACAGGTCCGGATCGTTTTACCTGTGAGGCAAATGCTATTCGTGGTTTTCAAAAAGGGCTGGCACATACGGGAATGCAGGCAGATGTCGCTTTCTTGTCCCCGAAAGCGCTTCCTCCCTCTCCAACGACTGCAAAAATTCTTCAGACGAATCTAAGCCGGGATGATGCCTTTCGCAAAACCACCCTGCTTCTTTCAGCCGAAAAACCGGATGCCATAGTAACAACCTCGGAGTCCCTGGCCTCCGGCGTGATCGAGAGCCTACTTCTTCATGGTTACACTCCCCAGGACATCCCTGTCATAAGCCTGGGAGAAGAGCATTGGAATTATCATACCCATTCCTTCGCCTCCGAGTCCATCCCCCGCCCGGCCATCAAGCTGGGGCAGACCGCGGCGGAGCTTCTGTTGCATCAACTGAAGGAACCCTCTGCAAAGAAGATGCACAGAACTCTTCTAAGGATAGAGCCGACCCCCCTGCCTCTTTTCAAAGAACCCTCCAATTCTGTTTTCTCTCAGAGAAGGCAGGATGGCGCTCTACCTTCTGAAGGAAGCTCTTTCTCACAGCATCATTTTCTAAGGGAGCCTGCAGGTAAACCCTTACGCATACTTATGGTAGATACCCCTCAGGTGCATGCCTTTCTGGGGCTAATCAAGGACTTCGAAAATCAATATGGGATGACTACAGAACTTCAGATCCTGCCCCATCACCACTATTATGAAACTCTATTGGACAAGCATGCTTCCTCCCGGGAAATTCCATTTGACGTCTTCATGTATGACATTCCCTGGCTTTCTTCTTTGGCTCTGGGAAACATATTAAGGGATATTACAAAAGAAGTGAATCGGATGGATTTGAGCATTTTCCTGCCCAATTGCCTGAAATACTTTGGGGCTATCCAGGGTCATTACTATGGAATTCCCTTTATGTATGCCCCTCAGATTCTGTATTACAGAAAGGATCTTTTTGAAAATACTGACCTGAAGAATCAATATGAGCGCTGCAGCAACCTTACCTTGAGACCTCCCCGCACCTTGAAGGAGTTCAATACCCTGGCAAATTTTTTTACCCATCAAACGAGGGCCATCCCATACGGTCTCTCTATTCCGGCCGCATACAATGAATGCTTGGCACCGGAGATTTATATGCGACTTCGAGCCTGCGGGGGAAAGCTTTTTACGGCTAAGGGCGATATCGACCTGGCGGATCAGCCTGCTCAAAATGCCTATGAAAGCTTTTTGCAATCCATTCAAGCCGCCAAACCCAATTACCGGACTGCCACCGATGTGAGTATTGTGGATGATTTTCTGCAGGGGGAAACCGCCATGCTGATCACCTACCCTTCTTTTCTCACAAATGTGGTGGATCTAAAGAAGAGCAGTATGATCGGCTCCATCGGTTATTACCATATTCCCGGTCGGAGTCCCCTATTAGGAGGCTGGAGTCTGGGTATCAGCAGCCGTTCCCAGGCCTTTGAGACAGCCATGGATTTTCTGCGCTGGACCTGCCAGCAGAAAACAGCCACCTACTTCGCCCTCCTGGGGGGCCAGACAGCCATTACTTCTACCTACACCAACGATGAATTGGTAAAGCTCTATCCCTGGCTGCCCCTCTACTACTCCACCTACCCCTACACCCGTCCTGTCGTGCCGCCTTTGTTAAATCAAAGAAGTCTTATATCCCAGGCAGACATTGATTCCATCGTTTGTCAGCATTTATATCAGCTGATGGACGGGCAGGAAGAAATCGGGGAAACCATCGCCAATACCAGGCTCGAACTCAAAATGCTGTTGGATAAAGCAAACTGTTAACTCCCCCGCCTTATCCTTCAGGCAAAGCACTGCCTCGAAGAGCTGATTCACTACTTCTGTATGTATCTTCTTGCTCATAAAAAGGTCCTCCTGAACGCTTGGTAAGCGTCCTACCGTATCTTCTTCACACACCTTCTACGGTTTAGCACAGTAAAACTTGGTTTGGGTGTCAAAACACCCTTGTTATTTTTAGTGATATCCTCGACAGATCAAGTTGACTTTCCCCCACCCCATAGCTAAAATATAGTTGAGGAGGACAGGACAATGCTGAATATTTTTTTTGGTGATATGCCGCAGGCCATTTATAACACATCCACCTATTTTAACAATGTCTATCTTGACTCATGGCTGGAGGACGAATTAGACCAAAAAATGATCAAATCTGTAGACAAGGGACAGGTCTTGAGTGCAAATGCCGTCGAAACGAAAGCTCTTGGGCTGATTCCCCCAACCAAGCTATCTGGTGGAGTGAAAACCTTGATGTTGATGCATCATCTGCCTGATAAAGTGTTTAATGCATCCAATTGCGGGGATAATTGTGCCCGTTGGATTCTTGCAATCGCAAAAAAGCAGGATATTACCATTAATCTTCGTCATATCATGGATTTTGGCAACCATAAATTGCAGGTCAGAGTATTAAATAATGGTCAGGAAGTCGATAACATGGGGGATCTTGCTGAAATAGCAGCAAGATATGTTTGAAGTGCACAGTAAGGTGGTATCATGAAGGGAAGCCATGACATAATTGTCCAAAACAACCGCATCCAATATAAGTTTTCCATTCACCGCAATTTAACTATCCTTCGGGGCAATAGTGCCACCGGAAAGTCGACTTTGATCGACCTTATTGCACAATACGTCCGGGACGGCGAAAACAGCGGAGTGGTTCTGCGCTGCGATAAACCCTGTATGGTTTTAACCTCCGACCTATGGCAGCTGCGACTTTCCGCAATAAAGAACAGTATTGTATTCATTGACGAAGGGAATTCTTTTGTTGTAACCCAGGAATTTGCCGAATATGCCAAAAACAGCGATAACTATTATGTCCTGGCCTTTCGGGAAAGCCTTCCACAGCTTCCGTACAGCGTTGATGAAATCTATAGTCTTAAAAATCGCACAAAGGGTTATGGACAAATCAAGCGCCTGTATACTTCCTTCCAACATATTTATGAAAGACCTGTTCCCAGTCCAACCATAGAACAGCCAGAATATGTGATAGTAGAAGATTCCCACGCTGGCTATCAGTTTTTCCAAAAAATATTTCAGGCTCAATCCATACCTTGTATTTCTGCAGGCGGAAAATCCAATATTTGTGCTGAAATTGAAAAGCTGCCCCTTGGCTGTCTTATTCTGGTGATCGCCGATGGCGCAGCCTTTGGGGCAGAGATAGAGAAAGTACTCGCACAAGGTCGTAAGCGCAAAATACTTCTTTTTCTTCCGGAATCCTTCGAATGGATGATACTAAAATCCGGATTGATCGATGGACGTGCAATACAGGATATTCTGGCGGATCCTGCATCGTATATTGATAGCAAAGAATACTTCAGTTGGGAAAGATATTTTACTGATTTACTCACGACTCGGAGTCAGGATACCTATCTGGCATATAGAAAGAGTTCCTTGAATTCCAATTACTGTCATGACCACGAAAAAAATGCTATCCTGCAAACCATGCCAAAGATAGAGAAGGACTAACTCTCCCGGCCCGACTCCAGGCGCCGGAATACCATCTCATAGCCATCATTCCCATAAGTCAGCGAACGGTTGACCCGACTGATGGTGGCCGTAGAGGCGCCGGTCTTCTCTGAGATCTCCAGATAGGTTTTCTTCTCCCGCAGCATCTTGGCTACCTCAAAACGCTGGGACAGGGAAAGGAGCTCATTGACTGTGCATACATCTTCGAAGAAGGTATAGCATTCCGCCTTATCCTTCAGGCAAAGCACTGCCTCGAAGAGCTGATCCACTGCTTCTGTATGTATCTTCTTGCTCATAAAAAGGTCCTCCTGAACGTTTGGTAAGAGTCCTACCGAATCTTCTTCATACACCTTCTACAGTTTAGCACAGTAAAACTTCACAGTCAAGAAATACAACCATTTCCTTCTACCGCAGAAATACCCTCGTTACTGTACAGACGCTAGCCAGAACGAGTCGCCATAAATCTAACTGCTGATTAT
>CAVLCU010000154.1:0-4742 GCA_963661545.1 Lachnospiraceae bacterium
CCCTCAATTCGGGTTTTCGCGGGGCTTTTGCCCCACTTCACCCTCATTGAGGGGCGTGTCATAAAGCCATTCCCCCACCGACATGCGAGCATGTCGTGGGCTCAGGCTTTTGACACTGTAACCAATCAAAATTCTATCACCTCGGAAGCCTCCTCCCGTCTGGCCACGCTGATACAGAAATCTCCGGAGCGATAGGGATTGTCTCCCATGGTCACCTCCGCACAGACCGTTTCATAGGCCAAAGCCGGATAATTATTCTCCTTGCTGAGGTGGCCCAGGAGGATCCGCTTCATCCCATCATGCAGAACCTGACAGAGCAGCTGCCCTGCCATCTCATTGGACAGATGGCCGCGATTGCTGAGGATTCTCTGCTTCAAATAATAGGGATAGACCCCCACCTCCAGCATATGGACATCGTGATTGGCCTCCAAAAGCAGGACATCCAGGTTCTGCAGATGGCTGACAATGTAGGGGTCATAGACCCCCAGGTCCGTAGCCACAGCTGCGGAATGTCCCTGGTGGTTGATCCGATATCCCACCGGGTTAGCCGCATCATGAGAGATGGAAAAAGGATCCACCTCCAAATCCCCGATGACAAAGGTCTGATCCGGCCTTACCTCATGATAAAGTCCCTCCGGAATCTTGCCGATGGAGGGACAGGCCAGAATCTCCTGGTAGGTCTCCCGGGTCGCATAGATGGGAATCCCATGCTTTCTGGCCAGAACCCCCAACCCCTTAATATGGTCAGAATGTTCATGGGTGACCAGCACTCCATCCAGATCCCTTCCCGTCATTCCTGCTGTATGCAGTCCCTGCTCGATGCGTTTCCCGCTAATGCCTGCATCAATCAGCAGGCTGGTCCTGTCGCTCCCGGCATAGATACAATTGCCGCTGCTGCCGCTGGCTATACTACACAATCTCATAGGTCTTCATCCTTTGGTCAATCTGCCTGGTAGTATTGCAGAAGTCTTTGCTGTTGTCAATGGTAAATGCACAGGCCCTGCGATATTCCTCCTCCGACAGCTGACTGTCCATCATATTCCGGATCTTTTCCTGGCTATAAGAACGAGATGCTATCAGACGTTGTGCACGGACTGCCTCATCTGCATAAACATACCACAATTCATCGCAAATTTCACCATATTTTTCTTCCACCAGCAGAGCAGCCTCCAAAAAGACAAAGGGGGTTCCCTTTTTTTCCTCCCGGGCAAAGGCCTCCTCCACATACCGGCGTACTGCCGGATGAATGATGCCATTCAAGGCTTGCAAAAGGTCATCCTGGCCGAACACTCTTGCTGCCAGATACGCTCGGTTTATCTGACCATCCTCATCCACTGCCTCCGGCCCAAACATCTCGATGATTTTGTGGTAGCAGGCACTGCCCTTTTCCATCATTTGGTGACCGATATCATCCGCCCGCAGAATCACTGCCCCGTATTGGCCGGCAAGATAGGCCATGATCTCGCTTTTACCGGCACCTACGCCTCCGGTAATTCCGATTTTTCTCATGCATGTCATCCTTCTTCCCTTTATTTTGCCTCATACCAGTTGGCGCCGGTATGCATATCTACCTCCAAAGCCACTGCAAGCTCCGCCGCTTTCTGCATTTCCTCCTGCAGCAGGCTGCTGACTGCCTCCACCTCCTCCAGAGGACATTCCACCAAAAGTTCATCGTGAACCTGGAGGAGAAGTCTGGCCTTGTATCCCTCTCTGCGCAGCCCTTCATTGACCCGAACCATGGCAATCTTGATAATATCTGCCGCTGTTCCCTGGATGGGCGCATTCATGGCCACCCGCTCCCCGAAGGACCGGGTCATGAAATTGCCGGATTTCAGCTCCGGCATGGGCCGCCGCCGTCCAAAGAGGGTGCAGGCATAACCCTTTTCTCTGGCCTCCTCCACCATGCTGTCCAGAAAGGCTTTGATCTTGGGATAGGTCTGAAAATATCTCTGAATATAATCCGCTGCCTCCCGGCGGCTGATGCTGAGATCCTGGCTGAGTCCAAAGGAGCTGATGCCGTAGATAATACCAAAATTCACAGCCTTGGCATTACGCCTCTGCAGGGGGGTGACCTCCTCGAAGGGAACATGAAAGACCTGGGAGGCCGTAATCCTGTGGATATCCTGGGCCTCCCGGTAGGCCTGGATCAGTTTCTCATCGCCGGACATGTGGGCCAGCACCCGCAGCTCAATCTGGGAATAATCTGCATCCAGGAAGACACAGCCCTCACTGGCTACAAAGGCCTTTCGAATCTGTCGTCCCAGCTCCATTCGCACAGGAATATTCTGAAGATTGGGCTCGGTACTGCTGATGCGTCCCGTCGCCGTAATGGTCTGATGGAAGGTAGAATGTATCCTGCCGTCCTGGGCTATGCAAGTCATCAAGCCATCTGCATAGGTGGATTTCAGCTTGGCCAGCTGACGATATTCCAAAATATCCGCCACAATGGGAGCCTGATCTGCCAGCTTCTCCAGGACCTCCGCAGCCGTGGAATAACCGGTCTTGGTCTTCTTGCCTCCGGGCAGCTGCAGCTTGCCAAAGAGAATCTCCCCCAGCTGCCTGGGAGAATTCAGATTGAATCTTTCCCCGGCCTGCTGATAGATCTTCTCCTCCACCTCCCGGATGCCAAGCTGCAGTCTCTGTCCATACTCTACCAGGGTATCCTTCTCCACCTCGATTCCTGCCTCTTCCATATCTGCCAAGGTGTAGGCCAAGGGCAATTCCACCTGATGAAAGAGGGCATCCATCTGGCTTTCCTTCAGATCCCTCTCCAGGATTTTCCTGGCTTTCAAAGCTACATAAGCAATATGGCCGGCATAGGCGGCTGCCTTCTCAGGCTCCATAGCAGATACAGGCGGCAGTTTAGACTTTCCAAAAATCTCCTCCCCTGCAGGAAGAACCTCTGCCATATACTCACTGGCAATCGCATCGTAGGTATAGGCTGTTTTCAAGGGATTCAGAAGATAGGCTGCAATCTGCACATCGAAGATTTCCTTCCTGCCTCCCTCCGGGGAAAGCATCTCCTCAGGGATATGCTCCCCATGGATATTTTTATAAAGGGTCTTCAAATCGAAGGTGCTGACCCTGGGAATTTCCTTCACCAGCTTCCCTGCCCATGTTTTCAGAGCATACTCCGTCAGGAAGCCTCCCACAGGGAGGTAGAAGGTGTCCTGGTCAGACAAGCTTAAGGCAAGCCCTGCCAGACCCTCCTGCCCCACCAGAACATAGATTCCTGCTTCTGCCGACCCGGCTGCCTTCCGGCAGACAGCCTCCGTCTCCGGGAGATCTTTCAAAATTCTTACAGAGATCCCCCTCTTCTCCTCGGTCCCCCTTCCGTTGAAGCGGGTCAGATAATTCTTGAAATCAAGTCTGCGGAATATCTCATAGGCCTCTCGGGTATAGAGGCTGCCAAGTCTGGCATCCTCATATCTCCATTCCAGGGGAATATCCGTACGGATGGTGGCCAGGGTCTTAGACAGCTGGGCCATATCATAATGATCCCGCAGGGACTCCATGGCCTTTTTCGGCTTAATCTCCCCCACATGATCATAGGCATTTTCGATACTGCCATATTCCCTGATAATCTTCGTAGCCGTCTTCTCCCCTACCCCGGGAATACCGGAGATATTGTCCGAAGAATCCCCCATCAGGGCCTTCAAATCGATAATCTGCCGGGGAGTCACCTGATACTTTTCCACCACCTGGGCTGTATGATAATCCTCTATGGTCGTCTTTCCCATACGGGTCTTGGGGATACGGACCAAAATAGTGTCCGTAGCCAGCTGTAACAGATCCCTGTCTCCGGACACAAGAGTCACCTGATATCCCTCCCCTTCCCCTCGTCTGGCCAGGGTTCCCAGGATATCATCCGCCTCAAAGCCTGGCAGCTCCACCCGCTTCACTCCCATGGCATCCAGCACCTGTTTCAGAAGGGGAACCTGCTCCTGCAGCTCCTCCGGCATAGGCTTTCGCGTTCCCTTATAGGCTCCATAAATCTCATGGCGGAAGGTAGGCACATGCAGGTCAAAAGCCACAGTGATATACTGTGGCTTCTCCTCCTCCAGAATCTTAAATAAAATATTCAAAAAGCCATATACCGCATTGGTATGCAGGCCCTCCGAATTCGTCAGCGTAGGCAGGCCATAAAAGGCTCGATTCAGAATACTGTGTCCGTCAATCAAAAGCAATTTTTCTCTCATAACTATATCCTTCACGTATCCTTTCCTGACAGCAGCCGGATCAACAGCCGCAATAGGGAATCCCTCTTTCAGAAGAATCTGGAAATCTGGAACAAACCAAACAGGTCCAGGAACATCAGACCCATCATCAAAGCCGTCACCAGAGACCAGCCCACGAGGAGCTTCCTGTTTCGCCTCCTGCGTACCAGGCTGTGCTCCTTCTCCTTGAGATCCTCCTCCAAAAGCTCCCGGAGATTGAAGGAGTGGCCATTCTCTGTGTCCAGATAATGGATGGCACGGTCTATCATGAAGAAGATCTCCAGCTCCTCATAACAGGCAGAGCATCCCCTGACATGGATCAGAAACTCCTCCAATTCATCGGCAGACAAGGTGCTATTCAGATAGGCCGGCACCTTGCCCTGGGCTTCCTTGCAATTCATGCGCCCCATCTTCCCTTCTGATTTTACTCTGAAAGCCCCGACAAGCAGCCGGGCTGAGGGCAAGCTTGCTTGCACCGAAGCACGGATATTTGTCGGGCAAGCCCGTATCCGCAAGTAGGACGAT